>NZ_CAJJIC010000048.1 GCF_905187505.1 uncultured Mailhella sp. | reverse complement strand
TAACTCATCTCGTAGACGATTTAATTCATCTACAATAGGGCATTCTGAGCATCTTTCAAACTCAGCTTTTATTTCTAAATATTCATCAGTAATGATTTCTTTATTGGTATCATTTTCATTAAATGAATAAGTTTTCTTTTTTGATATACAATGAATTTGTTTCCATTTGTTCCAATCGGATATATCCATTGTTAATGTTTTAATGTCGTCTTCTTTAAAATAATAAAAAATTCTACAGGGTTATGATAATCACAATATTCATTATATGCCTGTATAAATTCCAATTCTCGATTTGTTTTTATTCTGTCATATTCTTTTGTTTTATTTAAAAACTTAAGAAGTGTTCTTATATTTATATTAATTTTATTAAAAATGAGTTTTACAGGAATTTCACGATCTTCATAGTCGACTTCATGTTCAGCTAAAACCTCGTAAAATTCTTCAGGCGTATACTTTGCAAAAGGTTCGCTCTCATCGTTCCAGCTAAAATCTTCCTCATCATATGCATGCATGGCTGTTTCCTTTTTATATTTTTGTTAAGACTTCTCTCTCAATTCATCCAGATAATCTGCCCACTCCTGCATCATTTTTCGTCTTTCATCAAGATATTGAGCACGGTTATAGGGTCTTCGAGAATTATTTTTTTCAACATGTGCTAATTGGGCTTCTATCACATCGGGATTATATTGCTGCTCATTAAGAAGCGTGGAGGCCATAGCTCGAAAACCATGAATGCACATCTCCTCTCTACCATATCCTAATCTGCGAAGTCCGTTAAGCAGCCCTACATCACTAATGCATTGAGATTTACTCTGAGGAGATGGGAATACATATTCTCCGTCTCCACTGAACTTCTGTAGATTTTTGAAGAGTGTAACTACTTGGTGAGCAAGCGGAACAATATGTTCTCTCCTTTTTTTCATACGTTCAGCTGGAATGATCCACAACGCTTTTTCAAAATCTATTTCTTTCCAAGATGCATTGCGTAGTTCCTGTGATCGAACGAAAACATAGGGCATGATTTGGAGCGCATATTTTATGGCGAAGTGTCCTTGATATTGCTCCAAAGCTCGGAGTAGTGCACCTACTTCTGATGGAGAAGTAATAGCGGCTCTAGGAGTAGATTTTACGGAAGAAGCTAGAGCTCCTGTAAGCTCAGAGGCTGGATTAAGGTCTATATATCCAGCAGAAACCGCATAGCTGCATATTTGGCGAATACATCGGGCCAAGCGTTTAGCCATCTCCAGAGCTCCACGGGCTTCAACTTTTCTCAATGCGGCAAGGATATCGACGGGCTTTAATTTTTTTATAGGTATGTTACCAATTTCAGGAAAAATCTGATTATTAAGGCGATTACTGAGCTGATGTCTATAGAGAGCTGTTTTGTCAACAGTTCGTTTTTCAAACCATTCTTTGCCAACTACTTCAAAAGTTAGAGCTTTGTCTCGCTCTTCACTTTCTGCTTCTTGTTCTAAGCGACGTTTTTCTTCTTTAGGGTCGATGCCTAGTGCTAACTTTCTGCGTGCTTCTGCTTTTAGCTCTCTTGCCTTGCGTAAGGAGACTTCAGGATATGATCCGAATGTCAGGGTGTCTTCTTTTCCATCGTTTTTTCGATATTTCATTCGCCAGAATTTTCCACCTGCCCGAGTTACGAATAGATAGAGTCCCTCACCATCGAAGATTTTATAATCAGTCTTTTTTGGGGGGCAGCTTCAATGCGCTTTGCTGATAACTTGTTGGACTGACGCATGATTCTTACTCTTGGGGGTATCGGTTGTGTCGAAAATTTTAATTTTTTTATTGATACCCCCGAATATACCCCCATAATGAGGAAGATGTCTATAGAGCTTCTAAGGCTATGAAAGAGTAAAATTATTAAAAAAATAAAGCCTCACAATAAGTTATGAACTTTTGTGAGGCTTTCTGAAACTTTGTAATGGCGGAGAGAGAGGGATTTGAACCCTCGATACAGGTTTATGCCCGTATACTCGCTTAGCAGGCGAGCTCCTTCGGCCGACTCGGACATCTCTCCGCGCAATGAAGCGCAGTGTTATACGCAACGGGGACATAGCTACACTAAGCGTCATGGCTTGTCAAGCCCCGGAAGGGAGGAAAATTTTGCGTCATCAGTGCATATAGAGGGTGCTCATGTCGATGATGCCGTGAACGCCGTCGGCATAGAAGGCCGTGCGCAGACCGGTGATGCTGACGATGGCCACAATGGCCTGAACGAGCAGCGTGATGCGTCCCATGTGGGAAAGACCGATGACCACGCCGCTGAAGATGACGCCCATCCAGTACAGCTGGGTCTGCATCCAGATGATGGCGGACTTTCTCATGAAGGGATCGTCCCAGGCGATGCAGGGGGCAATGGCCGTGATGACGAGCATGAGCCACAGGCAGATGCGAAGAGGAACATAGAAGCGGCCGTAGCGCACGGCGGGATCGTCCGGTTCGCCCATCTGCTTGAGCTGGGAGAAGACGGCGCCGAGAATGACGGTGCAGAGAGGAAAGAGCACGAGGGGGAAGAGGCCGGAGGTGCTGAACGCTTCTCCGGGAACGGCGGCCGCAGCTTCGGCCATGACGGCGGCCGCACCCGCGATCCAGGCGATGAGGCCGCAGGCTGAGCAGCCTTTCCAGGCGCCGCAGGCGCAGGCAAGCAGGAGAAGACAGCCGATCTGTGCGATGAGCATGGCACCCGAGGCCGCTCCTCCGAAGGCCGCGAGTCCGGCCGCCGTGGCCACGAATGCGCTTATGGCCGAGGTCTGCCAGTTTCGGGCGCTGGGAGAATCCCCGTGATGGTCCTTCCACCAGGCAAAGAGCGCCAGCCCCGTGCCGAGCTGCGAGAACACGGTGAAGAAAACAAGCGGCCAGTTCGTGATCATGGGAATCTCCTGCTGAAATGAAGAATGCGTATGTGAAAAAATGCCGTATGACGCTCTCTGATAAAAATGATTTTTATGGGTCGCGTCAAGTCGTTCTTCGAGATTATTCGACATGAATTTCCCAAGACAGGTATGCGGACGGATGAGGGCGGGACACTTTCTTCAAAAAAAAGAAGAAAGTTCCGTAAAGAGAAAAAAGTGTCTGTCATGTTCTGCGGTATTTGGCGGAACTTATGGAACGGAGACCTTTTGAAGAGAAAATTTGAAGAACAGAGCTTGTGCATGAAGGCAGGACAGGAGCGCTTCTGACGGGAAACGCCTGCGGAAGCGGACTTGAACGGAGAAGAACATGCACGGACGGGAGTCTTCGACCGGCTGAAGCGGAGCGGCCGCAACGAGTTGAAGAAGAAAGACGCTGCCCGACGCCGCCGCAACGCGGTACTGCAGAGACCGGGAAGGGCTTCGTGAAAAAGGCGCCTGCCGGATCTTTGGCGTCCGGCAGGCGGAAGCGTTCTTTTGAGGGACGCCGTAAAGGGCGTCCCTCACGCGGAAATGCAGGATCGTTTCATCGTTTTTTTCGAAGAGCGGGGAGCGTGTCAGCCGGACTGCCCCTGCTTCGTGCCGAGAGTCTGAACGAAGCCGATGAGCTGGCCGGAGAGAATGACGGTGAGCAGAGAGTATCCTATGCGTTCAAGAGGAATGTAGGAGAGGGAGAGCAGAAGCACGATGAGATCGCTCAGAAGATAGGGCCAGCGGATGTTCCAGCCCGTAAGATGTGAAATGCTCATGGCAAGGGCGTCGTCGCCGCCGGGGGCGCCGCCTGCCCGAACGCAGAGCCCGACGCCCGTTCCCACGAACAGAGCGCCGAGGACGGATGCGGAAAGCGGCATGTGCGCAAGCTCGGGCCACAGGGGAGGGAACATTTCGGCAAGGGCGTAGAAGAGGGAGAAACCTCCGCCAGCCACGAGGGAATAAAGGACGAAACCTCCGCCCATGAGCTTCCAGCCGAGCAGGTAGCACATGGCGTTCATGATGAGTCCGGACCATGCCGGGGAAATGTGGAACCAGTGGTGCAGAAGCAGCGTGGCGCCGAGAATGCCGCCTTCCGTCACGCCGGAAAGGGCATGAACGTTGTAGAGGCCGAATGCCAGAATCGCGCTGCCGGCAAGGTTGAGAAGCACCGGCCGGAAAGAAGGGGAAAGAGACACGGAAATTCTCCTTGTTTGCGGATGGTCCGGCGTTCTTCCGGAGAAGCGCCGGAGAAAGGGGCGGCTTTCAGAAGGCCGCAAGATCCGTGGAGGAGAGTCCGAAAGGCGTGAATGCTCCCCGCGACCTGCGGTAAGGAGGCGATGACTGATCGGAAGACGCGAGAAGAGGCAGACGAAGATGCGCCGTCTTGTGGATGGGTCACGGGATGCAGGGCGGGCAGGGACGCGTCGGACTTGAAGCCGCGCGTCCTTAGAGATGGCTGCGCCAGTGGCGCTCCGCCATCATGACGAAGAATATGCGGGAAAGCATGGGCCGGTCGTTCTGCATGAAGACAGGGTAGCGGAGTTTCCGGGGGAAGGCAAGGCGGGCGGAAAAGAAGCAGGCTTTTTCGCGGGGAAAAGGGCGGGGGGGGGGCGCCGATGGCGCGCCGGGGCGTTCGGGCGCGGACGACGGCGGATGGGCGCTCCGACGGACGCCAAGTCTCTCATGAGGGCCGTGTTGCGAAGCGGGCGTCTTGCTGATACTGTTGAAACAGCATTCCCCTCGTGCATGAGGGGCTTTTTTTCTGTCTTTTCATGCCCGCTTTTGACCATGGATAAAGAATCTCTGCTTCGTAGGATGGAAGAGCGCGCCGGTCTTGACGTGTGCCGCGCAGGCTCGGCCACGCTGGCCCGTCTGGCCGTGGAAGCGGTACGCTCCGGCCGCCATGCGGCCGTGGCCGTGCGCAGCCGGGAAGCGCTTGCCGTCATGCGTGGCCTGACCACGCTTTTCACGCCCGAGCTTTCCGTGGGACGTCTCGATTCCCACTCGGGGGATGCCCGCGGCGCGTCCGGTCTGCCCCTATGGGAAAGACCGTGGGTGTTTCTCCCGCCTTTCAGTGCGCGCTCTCTCAGCCGGGAAGGATGGGCGGAGCGGTTTGCCGTCCTGTATGCTCTGCGCACGGGGCAGGCCCGAGGCGTGGTGTTCACCCTGGACAACATGATACCTCTGCTGCCGCCTCAGGATTTTCTGGACGGCCGGACCATGACCGTCCGTCGCGGCGAGGACGTATCGCCCGAGCTTCTTCTGGAACAGCTTTCGGAATGGGGATATCAGCGTGTGCCCATGGTGGCTCATGCGGGCGACATGGCCCGTCGCGGCGACATTCTGGACGTGTTGCCTCCCGGCTATGAAAAGCCGCTCAGACTGGAATTTTTCGGCGACACCGTCGATGAGATGCGCGTGTTCGACTTTGTGACCCAGCGTTCCGTGGGGCAGCTTGACGAGGTGACGCTGCTGCCCGTGACGCCGTTTGCTTCCGGCAGTGCGTGGGAAAAGAACGTGCGCGCCTTCTGGAAGGCCAGGACACAGGCGGGCACGATGAGCGAACGTTCCCGCGTGTCCCTTGAGCGCGCGCTTGAGGAGAAGGACGCGCGCCTTCTTCCCGGCTGTCTGTACGCCGACGCATCGTCGCTGGATGACTGGCTTGCGCCGGACACCATGTGCTTTCTGCCCGGCCGCCGCGAGGTGAGCGACGAGCTGGACGACACGGAGAGCCGGTGGCGGGAGCACGTTCGCGTGCAGTCGGAGGAGAGCAGTCTCGTGCAGCCTGTGCACATGGCCGTGCGCGATGCGGAGACGGTACGGAAGGCGCTGGAGAGCCGTCCGCGTCTTTACGCAGAACCTCTGACCATGGGCACGGAGCAGACGGGCGAGGACCTTCTCGAACGCAGTCTGCACAGTTTTGCCGAGCTTTTTCCCGGCCGTACGGAGCAGGACCGGCCCTGGCAGCAGCTTTCCGCCGGACTCAGATCCTGGACGGCATCGCACAGACAGGTGGTGCTGGCCTTCGCCTCGGAGCGGGGCAGACGCAAGTTTCTCAAGCTGGCGGAGCAGGACGGCATTCTGCCTTCCCTGCGCTACGATCCCGAGGGCCGGGGTCTTTACGCCGTGGTGGCGCCGTACCGTCAGGGCGCTGATCTTGTGTGGGACGGCTGTCTCGTGCTCGGCGAGGAGATACTCCAGCCCAAGGCGGAGAGTTCGCACCGGGTGGCCTCGGGAGCGTTCCGCGGGCTGGACCGGTACGACGATCTGTGCGTGGGCGATCTTCTTGTGCACCGCGACTACGGCGTGGGACGTTTCGGCGGTCTGCACCGCATGAGCCCCGGCAACACCGGCGTGGACAACGACTATCTCCTTCTTGAATATGCCGACGGGGCAAGACTTTATCTTCCCGTGGACAGGCTGTCCGTGGTGCAGAAGTTCAAGGCCGACGGGCCGCCGCCTGCGCTGGACCGTCTCGGCGGCACGGCGTGGACGAGCAGCCGGGAAAAGGCACGCAAGGCCGTGGAAAAGGTGGCCGCCGATCTCATGCAGATGTATGCGTGGCGCAAGGTGGCCAAGGGCTTTTCCTATTCCCCCGTGGGCGAGATGTATCACGAGTTCGAGGCCTCCTTCGGATTTGAGGAGACGCCCGATCAGGCCCGGGCCATTCAGGAAGTGTTCGCGGACATGGACAAGCCCGTGCCCATGGACAGGCTCGTCTGCGGCGACGTGGGCTTCGGCAAGACGGAAGTGGCGCTTCGGGCGGCCTTCCGCGCTGCCTGCGACGGGCGTCAGGTGGCGCTTCTGTGTCCCACCACGGTACTTGCGGAGCAGCACTATCAGACGTTCCGTTCCCGCATGGCGGGCTTTCCCGTCAACGTGGGGCTGCTCAGCCGCTTCGTGCCGAAGGCCAGACAGACCGAAACTCTGAATGCTGCGGCGCGCGGTCAGATAGACATTCTCATAGGCACGCACAGACTGCTTTCCAAGGACGTGCAGCTTCCCAATCTCGGACTGCTCATTCTGGACGAGGAGCAGCGTTTCGGCGTGCGCCACAAGGAAAAGCTGAAGGCTCTCCGAAAGAACGTGGACGTGCTCACGCTGACGGCCACGCCCATTCCAAGGACGCTTCAGCTCTCCATGTCCGGCATACGCGAGCTCTCCGTGCTCGAGACCGCGCCCGCCGAACGCAAGCCCGTGGCCACGGCCATCATCGACCGGGACCGCGGGGCGCTCCGGCAGGTCATGGAACGCGAGCTGGCGAGGCAGGGACAGGTGTTCTTCGTGCACAACCGCGTGCAGACGCTGCCGCAGACGGCGGCCATGGTGAAGGAACTCGTGCCGGATGCTCGCGTGGGCATGGCGCACGGGCAGATGGCGGAAAAGGAACTTGAGGACACCATGCACAAGTTCTGGCACGGCGAACTCGACGTGCTCGTGTGCACGGCCATCGTGGAGTCGGGGCTTGACTTTCCCCGGGCGAACACGCTCATCGTGGATCAGGCGCAGATGTTCGGTCTGGGGCAGCTCTATCAGCTCCGCGGCAGGGTGGGGCGCTCGGACAGGCAGGCCTATGCGGTGTTCGTGGTGTCGGACGTGGAGCATCTGCCGAGCCTTGCAAGGGAGCGGCTGCGCATCATTCTGGAAATGGACTATCTCGGCGCCGGATTTCAGGTGGCCATGGAGGATCTGCGTCTGCGCGGGGCGGGCAACATTCTCGGCGAGGCGCAGTCCGGCCACATGGCCCGCGTGGGGCTTGATCTGTATCTGGAAATGCTGGAGGACGCCGTGGCCAGGCTCAAGGGAGAGGAGGAGCTGCTTCGCACGGAAACGGAAATAAACCTCGGCATTCCTGCGCACATTCCCGATTCCTATGTGGAGGACGCGCACGAAAGGCTCAAGTACTACAAGATGCTTTCCTCCGCTCCCGACGCCGTGACGCGGGAAAACGTGGAAATGGAAATACGCGACCGCTTCGGCCCCTTCCCCGAGCCCGTGGAGAACTTCCTTGCCGTGCTCTCCTTCAAGCGCCGCGTGAACGAGCTCGGCGTGGCCCGGGCGGACATTCTGCCGGACCGCGTCCGCGTGACATGGGCGGACGGACAGAAGAAGGTCAGGCCGGAAGACATCGTGCGGCTCGTCATGGCGCACAGGGACCGCATACGCCTTCAGCCTCCCGCCACGCTGGAGCTTTCGCTGGGCGAAGGGGAAACTCCGGCCCGGCAGCTCGACGAGGCGCGTTTGCTTCTGGGCTCTCTTCAGGAGCAGAACACGGCCGGAACCGCGGCCTGACGGCAATTTGCCCCTTCCGCCGGAGGATGCGGGACTTCCGCGCCGGGAAAGGGCGGCGTCCGGCTTCCCGATAAAATAACGCGGACATGGTCGGGCGTGCCGGAAATTTTTATGCCGAAGGTGAAATATTTTCAATGAACGCGCATTATTATGTTCCTGGAGGCGGTGCCTCTCCAAGGCGTTAACCTCCGGGTGCGAACGTTGCCAGTGCGTAAAAAACAGGCTATAAACAACTATCTTACCGAATATCAGGAGTGTGCTGTTTTGCGTACCCTTTTCATATCTCTTGCCTGTGCGGCGTCCCTGCTTTCCGCACAGCCGGTGTTCGCGGTTCCCGTTTCCCGCATCGCCGCAGTCGTCAACGGCGACATGATCACTGCCCGTGAGCTCGACAGGGAACTTCAGTCCGAACTTGTCGGACAGAAGCTTGATCCCGCAAAGAATCCTCAGATGGTGGCGGAAGTCCGCAAGGCCGTCCTCGACAGAATGATCAACGACAAAATCCTGCTTCAGGAAGCGGACAAGGAAAAGATAGAGATCTCCGATGCCGACGTGGATGCCGCCATTGACCGCATCGTCAAGGACAGCCAGCTTTCCCGCGACGTGTTCTTCAAGCAGCTTTCCCAGGAAGGCGTTTCCGAAAAAGTCTTTCGCGACAGGTTGTACGTGCAGCTCGTGTCGCAGCGGCTCATGAGCCGCAACGTGGTGAACAGGGTCGTCGTTACGGAAGACGAAATCAACGACTACTATAGGAAGAACATGGCGGGATTCGCTTCCGGCCGCGCAAGAGTGGCCCTGCTCATCTATCCCGTGGAAGCCGATGCGGAAAAGTGGGCGCGGGACATTGCGTCCGGCAAGGTTTCCTTCCGCGACGCCGTGCGCGCCGTTTCCATCGGTCCCAATGCCCAGGAGGGCGGCGATCTCGGCTTCATGGCGCTTTCCGACATGGCTCCCGGCATGATGGAGCAGGTTTCGCACATGAAGAAGGGCGACGTGTCTCCTCTTCTCAGCATGAACGCCAACAAGGCGCAGATAGCTCTGCTCGACTTCGAGGAGGCGGAGGGCGTGGATCACAGCAATGCCGTGCCTGATGCCGAAACCGCAAGCCGCATCGAACAGATTCTGCGCCGTCCCCGCCTTCAGGAGCGTTTTCAGCAGTATACTGCTCAGCTTCGTGACAAGGCGCTCATCGACATCCGTAACTGAGGCACGCTATGACTCTGGCAGAACTGGGAGCTAAGCTCCGTGAGGCCCGCGAGGGCCGCGACATGACCGTGGCTGACGTTGCCGACCGTCTCAAGATTCCCACCCGCATACTTCAGGGGATAGAAAACGGGTCGGACACCCTTCCCCGTACCGTCTATGTTCATCATTTCATTAAAGAATATGCGCTTCTTCTCGGCTTTGCCCAGGAAGAGGTGACCGAATGGCTGCGCGGCCTCGAGGGCTTTGAAGGCGTTTCCCATCCGGTCATTGCGGAAAGCACGACCTACACTTCGGTGAAGCCGAGCATTCTTCCGGTCATTCTCGGAGGAGTGTTCAAGATTGTGCTGGTGCTTGCGCTGGCCAGCGGCGCGTACATGGCCTATCTGCATTTCTTCGCCGCCAGGGACTACGAAAGCGTTTCCGTGTCCGGCGCAGAGAGCGCGTCTTCTTCGGCCATGCCCACCTGGGGCAATGCCGCGCCGGCTCCGGTGCCAGCTCCTCAGGCTTCCGAAACGCCGGCGGCTCCCGAGCCTTCCGTGGCGCAGCCCGAAGTCGTGCAGAACGCCGCCCCGGCACCTGAGGCCGCCGTGTCGCAGCCGGAAAGTGTTCCGGCTTCCCCGGCGGAGCCTGCCGTCGTGCAGAACGCCGACGCCCCGGCTTCTGCCGCGCCCGCAGGCGACGAACAGCCCGCGGCACTTCCCGACGGCATGCATCAGGTGGAAGTCATTGCCGACGCCGGCGACTGCTGGATGGGCTTTGAGCCCGACGGCAAGAAGCAGCAGCGCACGCTGCGCCGTGGCGACACGTTTTCCATGTCGTTCCGTGATTCTCTCGTCATCCGCCTCGGCAACGCCAGAGCCGTTCGCGTCGTGTACGACGGGAAGGAACTCGATCGTTCCACGTCGCCGCGTGTGGTGACCATGAGCTTCCCGCCCGCCGAGTAGAAGACGAACGGAAACGCTCCGGGAAGGCTCAGGGGCTTTCGTCTGCGCCCGGGGATGCTTGTCCTTCATGCGCAGGACAAGCACGAAGGAGTGCGTGCCGCTTGAGTCTTCACGGAAAAATCCGTGACGGCGACGCCCGGCGGCGCATCGCAAGACCTCCCGCCGGGGAAGGCGGGGCCTAAGGTCCGTCCGAAGTCCGTTCCGGCGGAGAGTCCCGCAAGGGAACGTCCGGTTCTTTTTCCTTATGCGCCGGAAGGTGCGGGGGAGAATGCATGCTCCGCCCTCTGACCGGTACGGAATCTTGTCATGCAGCAGTGGTCGGACGACGCTCTGGTGCTTCGCGTCGGAAAGTTCAGAGAGGCGGATCTGTGGGTGCGCCTTCTGGCCCGGGAAAAGGGGCTGCTCACGGCCTTCGCCTTCGGCGGAAGCCGGAGCCGCAGACGCTTCACCGGCTGTCTCGACGCGTTCAACGTGCTTCGCGTGAGTGCCGCATACTCGAGAGACGGACGTTTCCTCAATCTGAGCGAGGCTACGCTTCTCGCCGGTCCCGACAGGTTGCGCCGCGACTGGCGCAGGCAGGGCATGGCCGCCAACTGCGTGCGCTTTCTTGAGGCCATGGGCGTTCCGCCGGACAATGCGGGGGCGAGCTTTCTGCTCATGAGAGGCATGCTGGAGCTTCTGGAAAGAGAAGAAGACGTGCCCGCGGTCATGCCGGTGCTGTTCCGTTTTCGTCTTGCATCCGAGCAGGGGTACGCGCCGGAACTTTCGTTCTGCGCGCGCTGCGGCCGTCCGCTCGCCGGAGAGCAGAAGGTGCATTTTCTGGTGGGAGAGGGCGAGGTGTGCTGCGCTTCGTGCCGCCGTCCGGGCGACATGAGCCTCTCTCTTGAGCAGGAAGCTCTTGACGTACTGGGGAAAGTGAAGGAATACTCACCGGAGTCATGGGGCAGGCTGCATCCTTCGCCGGAAGGCGCAAGGCAGGCCGCGCGCCTTATCGACGCTTTTGTGCGATATCATCTCGGACTTGAATGGGGCAACGGCCGGTTCAGGTCCATTTAGCGGCGCGGCGCGGGCGGACAGGAAGACGTTTTTCCGTGCGCTTCGCGCATGGGAAGCAAGGCCAATGGCTCCATTGGCGAACTTCAGGAGAACTACATGAATTTTCAGAATGTTATTCTGACCTTGCAGGATTACTGGGCCAGACAGGGCTGCGCGGTGGTGCAGCCGGTGGATCTGGAATGCGGTGCGGGCACGTTCAACCCCTCCACGTTCCTGCGCGTTATCGGACCCGAGCCCTGGAAGGCCGCCTATGTGGAGCCTTCGCGTCGTCCCACCGACGGCCGCTACGGCGACAACCCCAACCGTCTGCAGCATTATTTTCAGTTCCAGGTCATCATGAAGCCCGCTCCGGCCGATCCTCAGCAGCTGTACCTCGACAGCCTGAAGGCCCTCGGCATCGATCCGGCCGTGCACGACATCCGTTTCGTGGAAGACGACTGGGAATCTCCCACCCTCGGCGCGTGGGGCCTCGGCTGGGAAGTGTGGCTGAACGGCATGGAAGTGTCGCAGTTCACCTATTTCCAGCAGGTGGGCGGCATCGACCTTTCGCCCGCCAGCGTGGAGCTCACCTACGGTCTTGAGCGTCTTACCATGTATCTGCAGGGCGTGGAGTCCGTGTACGACATCAAATGGAACGACTCCATCACCTACGGCGACGTCTATCATCAGAACGAATACGAACAGTCCTGCTACAACTTCGATCAGAGCGACGCGGCCATGCTGCTGCAGCATTTCAACGACTACGAAAAGGAATGCCTGCGCCTTATCGACGTGAAGCTTCCGCTGCCCGCCTACGACTACTGCCTGAAGTGTTCCCATACGTTCAACCTGCTGGATGCCCGCGGAGCCATTTCCATCACGGAACGCGCCGGGTACATCGCCCGCGTGCGCACGCTGGCTTCCGGCGTGGCCCATCTTTATGCCGCCCAGCGCGAAGCCATGGGTTATCCCATGCTGAAGAAGGGGTAAGCCATGAGTCATTTTGTTCTTGAAATCGGCGTGGAAGAACTGCCCGCCCGTTTTCTCGCCTCCCTTGAGCGCGAGCTGCACGACCGCTTTGCCGCCCTGTTCGGGGAGCACGGTCTGACCTTTGATTCCCTTACCGTGGACACCACGCCCCGCCGCGCCGTGGTGCACGCCCGCGGTCTTCTTGCCTCCACTCCCGTTCGCGAGGAAGTGGCCCTCGGTCCTTCCGTGAAGGCGGCCTACGATGCCGAAGGCAATCCCACCAAGGCGGCGCTGGGCTTTGCCCGCGGTCAGGGCGTGGACGTTTCCGCGCTTTTCCGTCAGCAGACCCCCAAGGGAGAATATGTGGCCGTGCGCAAGAGCGTGGGCGGCGTGTCGGCGTCCTCCATCATCGCCGAAGCCGCACCTTCCATCATAGCCTCGCTTCCCTTCCCCAAGAGAATGCACTGGAGCCCGAGCCATTTTCTCTTCGCCCGTCCTCTTCGCTGGGTGGTGGCCCTCATGGACTGCGACGTGATTCCCTTCACCGTGGCCGACGTGCAGTCCGGACGCATGACCACCGGTCATCGCGTGCACGGCCGCGGCCCCTTTGAAGTGGCCTGCGCCGACGACTTTGATGCCGTGATGGCCGAAAAGTGCGGCGTCACGCTCTCCGGCGCCGAGCGCCGCAGAGTCGTGGTGGAGGGCGGCAACGAGCTTGCCCGCAGCGTGGGCGGCCGCATCCTGTGGAAGGAAAGTCTGCTCGATGAAGTGCAGGGCCTCTGCGAACATCCCGCGCCCATCCTCGGCGGCTTCGATCCGTCCTTCCTGGAACTGCCTTCCGTCGTGCTGCTCACCAGCATGGAAACGCATCAGAAGAGCTTCGGCGTGGAAAGCGGGGACGGGAGACTCCTGCCTTATTTCCTCACGGTGGCCAACCTGAGCTCCCGCGAGCCCGAAGTGGTGAAGAAAGGCTGGGAACGCGTGCTGCGCGCCCGTCTGGAAGATGCGAGATTCTACTGGAACACCGACATGAAGGCATCCTTCGACATCTGGAAGGAAAAGCTCGATCACGTCATCTTCCTCGGGCCTCTCGGCTCCATGGGCGACAAGTGCCGTCGACTGTCGGAGCTTTGCCGCTGGCTGGCCGAACAGGAAGGCGTCGCGAGCGTGGCAAAGGTGAATCCCGAATCCGCCGCCGTGGCGGGCCGTTGTGCCAAGGCCGATCTCGTCTCCCAGATGGTGGGCGAGTTCGACACGCTTCAGGGCATCATGGGCGGCATCTACGGCCATAAGATGGGACTCGATCCCGCGGCTGCGGACGCCATCGCCGAGCAGTATCTGCCCGCCGGTCCCGACACTCCCGTGCCTTCCACCGATCTCGGTGCGCTTTTGTCCATGGCCGACAAGGCCGATACTCTGGTGGGCTGCTTCGGTCTCGGCAACATTCCCACCGGCGCGGCCGACCCCTTCGCACTGCGCCGCTGCGCGCTCGGCATCGCCCGCATTCTCATCGAAAAGGGCTACCGCATCCGCGTGGAGGATCTTTTTGCCAAGGCTCAGTCCCTCTACAGCGACGACATTCGCTGGAAGCTGGAAAAGCCTGAGGCTCTGGCCCGGCTCGGCGACTTCTTTGCCGGCCGCGTGAAGAACTACTTCCTCACCCAGGGCAACGACACGCTGCTTGTGGAAGCGGTGATGGGCGCAGGATGCAGCGACGTGTGGGCCGCCTCCCGCCGTCTTGCCGCCATGGTGGCCGAAAGCGCGAAGCCCGGCTTTGCCGACACCGCCCAGACCTTCAAGCGCGTGGCCAACATTCTGCGCAAGCAGGGCGCGGGCGCAACGGATGAATACCGCCGCGAGCTCCTCGCCGAAGAGCCGGAAAAGGCTCTTGCCGACGCCCTCGACGACATGACGGCCCGCTTCGACGAAATGTGGGCCGACGACCGTTTCGATGAGCTGCTTTCTCTCATGGAAGGCGTGCGTCCTGCGGTGGATGCCTTCTTCGACGGCGTCATGGTCATGGCGGAAGATAGGGACGTGCGCGCCAACCGTTTGAATCTTTTGCAGGTTCTCCTTTCCCGCATGGGCAGGCTCGCCGACTTCTCGGCACTGCAGATGTAGGATGGCAGACGCCCTCTTGACAGAAAACGTCAAGGCGCATAAAAATAGTCGTTCTGGCAATAACGGGCGGCGTCCTGCCGCCCGACATCGTATCGCATCACACCCCTCAATGGGGCATCATTCTGGAGGATTCCCGTGGCCAATCATGCTTCCGCCATCAAGCGCCAAAAGCAGAGTGTCAAGCGCAACGCCCGCAACCGCGCCGCCCGTACCCGCATCAAGAACGTGGTGAAGGCCGTGCGCGCCGCTATTCAGAAGAACGACAAGGTCGCCGCTGAAGAAGCTCTGAAGACCGCTACTTCCACTGTTTCCAAGATCGCCGGCAAGGGCGTGATTCACTGGAAGAACGCTGCCCGCAAGGTTTCCCGCCTTGCCAAGGCCGTCAACGCTCTCGACGCCTAAGTTTTTCCTTTTCAGGAAAACACCGAAAGGGAGAAGGTTTGCGCTTTCTCCCTTTCGGTGTTTTGTTTTTTAATCTTTGAAGTCCGATGGGAAGAGGGCTTCACCTTTTGTGAA
>NZ_CAJJIC010000047.1 GCF_905187505.1 uncultured Mailhella sp. | reverse complement strand
GACAGGGGAGGACTACGCCTCTCTGGACATATCTCTTCCCGCCGATGCCTTCTGGAACGTAGTGCCCTCCAACGTGGTCACAGTAGACGGACGGGGCAGCTACGTCAGCAATCTGACCGGACTTTCGCTCGACGACTCCAGCGTCTATGTGGGAACAACACGCAGCGTCTGGGAAAATAATACATGGAGCGACAACCTCTTTGCGTCCTCCTTTGCACCGCTCTCCCCCACGGACACCCCCCCACGGAACTTCTCATCCGCAACCTTTCCGGCTTCGGCTACTCTTACCTCCGCACCGACATGCAGAAAGACATTTCCGACAGCATACGGATTACCGACACCCTTGCCGGCTCCCATACGCTGCACGTCATGGGCGGCGGTGCGGAACCGAAGGAAAAGCAGACGGAAAGCTATCTGGCAAGAGCCGAAAACAACATAACGGCGACCGGCAACGAATTCTCTCTTGCTCCCGGAAAGGACGGCCTCGAACTGGTCGACATAGGCCTTTACAACTACAGACTGGAAACTTCGGAAAGAAACAGCGGTCGTGAATGGTATCTGGTCAGGGAAAACGAGCCTGCCGTCGACCCCGAAGACCCCGTGGAACCTGATTCCGACGAGCCTGTCATCGACCCCGGCACGGATGATGACGAAAACTCCGGCACGAACGAACCGGAAAGCCCCATACCGCCTCAGGCCGATGTTCCCTCCGGTTCTCTCTCGCCAACCGGTGAAGCCGAAGTCGCGCTTTCCGGTCTCGCCGGGCACTATGCCCTCTGGTACGGCTATCAGACGGATCTGCGCAAGCGCCTCGGAGAGGTCCGCTACGGCACGCAGACCGGCCTGTGGGTGAGGGGCTTTGCCGACAAGGCCCGGCTTGAAGGGCTTGCCGGAACGAGCTTCACACAGAACCTCGTGGGCGGCTCCATAGGCTACGACGCCATGGCTGCCGTGGATGAAACATATATGTGGATTCTCGGCATGCAGATTCGCAGCGTTCATGCCGATCAGAGCACGAGCGGACGCTGGGGCGGATACGGCGACCTGAGCAGCATAGGCGGCGGTCTGTACTCCACCTGGGTGCATTCTGACGGATGGTATGTGGATGCCGTGGCAACCATGGACTGGTTCGACCACGAAATACGCGCCGTCATGCTCAACGGAACGCCCGTGCAGGACGACCGCTCGTCTTACGGCATCGGCGCCTCTCTGGAGGGCGGACGAAAAATAGACTTTGCCTTCAGCAATGAAGGCCGCGACTACTGGTTCCTCGAACCTCAGCTTCAGCTTTCCTGGTTCTGGGTAAGAGGCGGCGACTTTGCCAGCAGCAACGGCATGACCATAGAGCAGAGCGACATGACGTCCCTTACGGGAAGAGCCGGCCTGGTGCTCGGCAGAAAGTTCACGCTGGAAGAACACCGTGGACCCCGCTATGTGCAGCCCTATGTGAAGGCCGGCGTGAACCACGAATTCCTCGGCGAGCAGAAAGCACGCATCAACGGCGTGAACCTGCGCTCCGATCTGGACGGCACCCGCGTATACTACGGTCTCGGCGTCGACTGGCAGGTGACGGACAACATCCGCCTCTACATGCAGGCGGAACGCGAACACGGCGAAAACTTTACCCGCGAATACAACGTGTCTGCGGGATTGAAGTGGCGCTTCTAATCCGACGGGGCGGGCATTTTCCCCGTGTCCGCCCCTTTTTCATGAGGCTTTCATGCGTGCCGCAGCCATGCTGTCATGTCTTGGCATTCTGTGTTTCAGCTCCCCGACCCTTGCGGAAGATGTGAACTTTCCGTCCTGGGGAGCCCCAGTCGCTTCCGTTCTCGCTCAGCGCGCTCTCTCCTCCTTTACCGGAGAAGACAGCAGGAGCCTTCTCTTTTCCGTTCCGGTATACGTTCTGCATGCGGAAGAAAACGTGGACGGACGCCCCTGCTCCGTTCTGTACTCCTTTTGGGAAGGGGCTCTTCTGGAATACATGATTTTCTTTCATGGAGAAAAAGAAGCTCTGTACCGCGAGATCAGAGCGAGTCTTCTGAAAAAACATCTTTTCTATGAAGGCCCATACTTTACCGAAATCAAGGACGCCTTCATCAGCAGGGACGGCTCAACCCTCTACCTGCTGCTCTCAGGCAGAGAAACCATGCTCTATGTGCTGGACGCCGAAACCTATGACAAGTTCCAAAAAGCGCTGTAATACACCGCAGATCCGCAGAGCAACAGCTCGACAGGCTTTTTTTGCCGCGTCTGCGTCATGCCGGACGACGGACGCTTTGCCCCCATCCGACGCTTTTCTGCTTCATGCCCGGCGTCTCCATCCGATACTGCCGTCTGCTCGATCGGAATTTCGCAGGAACGCCTACGACTCTTCACGCCTTTAACTGAACGGGGCGTCCGCAGATGCGGACGCCCCGTATGTCATTTTCACTCACAGACGGCGGAATCAGTCCCCGCCCTTGGCCCTGCTTTCGCAGTAGATGCAGCGGTACACCCGCTTTTCTTTGTCCGTCAGCTTGAATATGTGCGGAAGTTCCTGCTCGGTGGATGTGATGCAGCGGGGATTCCGGCAACGGATGACGTTGGTCACCCTCTCCGGCAGTTCCACGCTGAACTTGCGGTCGAGCTTGCCGTCGCGCACGATGCTCACGGTAATGCCCGGGTCCACATAGCCGAGCACGTCGAAGTTCAGGTCGATGATTTCGTCGATCTTGATGATGTCCTTGCGGCCCATCTTCCGGCTGGTGACGTTCTTGAGCACGGCCACGGAGCACTGGAGCTTGTCGAGATTGAGTATGTGGTACAGCTCCATGCTGCGTCCCGCCCGGATGTGGTCGAGAACGATGCCGTTGGAAATCGCGTCGATGACCATGCTAGTTCACCCCCAGAAGTTTCATGATGAGCGCCATGCGCATGTATTTGCCGTTCAGCACCTGACGGAAGTAGGCGGCTCTCGGGTCCTTGTCCACGGCCACGGATATTTCGTTCACGCGGGGCAGAGGATGCATGATGCACATGTCGTTTCTGGCATTCTTCAGCTTTTCGGGGGTGAGGATATAGCTGTCCTTGAGACGGACGTAATCGGCTTCGTTGAAGAAGCGTTCCTTCTGCACACGGGTCATGTAGAGAACGTCCAGCGCAGGCATGGCGTCCACAAGGTCGGTGGTCTCTTCGTAGACCATGCCGTTCTTCTCCATCACGTCCTTGCAGATGTAGCCTGGCAGACGCAGTTCCTCGGGAGAAATGAGCACGAACTTCACGTTGCTGTAGCGGGACATGGCCGCAATGAGGGAATGCACCGTACGGCCGAACTTGAGGTCGCCGCACAGGCCGATGACAAGATCATCGAGCCTGCCCTTCTCGCGCCAGATGGTAAGAAGGTCGGCCAGCGTCTGGGTGGGATGGTTGTGTCCGCCGTCGCCCGCGTTGATGACGGGTACGGAGGCGTTCATGGCCGCCACGAGCGGAGCGCCTTCCTTGGGATGACGCATGGCGATGATGTCGGCATAGCAGCTCACGACCCTCACGGTGTCGGCTACGCTCTCGCCCTTGGAAGCCGAGGAGCTCTGCGCCTCGGAAACGCCGAGCACGTTGCCGCCGAGCTCGTACATGGCGGCCTCGAAGCTGAGACGGGTACGGGTGGAAGGCTCGAAGAACAGCGTGGCAAGCTTCTTGCCGCGGCACTTCTGCGCGTACTTTCCGGGATCGGCGATGATGTCGAGGGCCGTGGCCAGAAGCTTTTCAATGTCCTGAGTCGAGAGATCCCGGATGTCGATAACGCTTTTCATACCGTTACGCTCCGATCCAGCTCTCGTCGGAAGGATTGTTGCGGAAGGCGATGAGACGCGCCACGTCTTCCTTGCGGATGTACCCCGTTTCCGCAGCCACGGCGGCGACGGTGTCGAAGTTGGTGAGGCTTACGTTCTTCACGCCGGCCTCGGCAAGGCGGTCGAGCCCCTTCTTCATGCCGTAGGTGAAGATGCTGGCCACGCCGAGCACGTCCGCACCCGCCTCGCGCAGCACCTTGACCACTTCCAGCACGCTGCCGGCCGTGGAAATGAGATCTTCGATCACCACGACCTTCTGACCGGGTTCAAGACGGCCTTCGATCTGGTTGCCGCGGCCGTGATCCTTGGCGCTGGAACGCACATAGCCCATGGGCATGCCCATGATGTGGCCCACGATGGCCGCGTGGGCAATGCCCGCGGTGCTCGTGCCCATGAGCACTTCGCATTCGGGATATTCCTCGCGCACCACGGCGGCGAGGGCGTTTTCCACGTCATTGCGCACTTCAGGGGCGGTCAGGGTAAGACGGTTGTCGCAGTAAACGGGGCTCTTGATGCCGCTCGCCCAGATGAAGGGTTCGTCGGGACGGAAAAAGACCGCCTTGATGGAAAGCAGATCCTTGGCAATGAGCTTTTCGCGAGACTCCATGAGGATGGCTCCTTATAGCTGAGGTACGGCCTGCGCCCTGCCGGGCGAAGGCTGAAAAAGGACAGGCGTCGAAGAGGGACGGAACACGCGGCACGGGAAAGGCCGGACGGAATGCGCGTTCTGCAGACTCCCGGCCGGAGACTTCGTGACCGGCCGAAAGAGGCGTCCCTTTTCCGGTGCTATCCGAGAAATTCCCTGACGCAGCGGCGATAGGCCGCCACGGGATCGTCGGCCTGCGTGATGGGACGGCCCACCACGATGAAATCGGACCCGAGTTCGCGGGCGCGCGCAGGCGTGGTCACGCGCACCTGATCGCCCTTGTCGCCGTCGGCAAAACGCACGCCGGGGGTCACGGTAAGGAAGTCGCCACCGCACGCTTCGTGCACTTTTCCCGCCTCAAGCGGAGAACACACCACGCCGTCGAGTCCGGCCGCACGGGCACGGGAGGCGTAGTGCATGACCACTTCCTCCATGGGGCGTTCGATGAGCAGATCCTCGCGCATTCTTTCTTCACTCGTGGACGTGAGCTGCGTGACGGCGATGAGAAGCGGACGGGTGCCGTCGGCACGGGTGAGGCCCTTCAGAGCCTCCTCCATCATGGGCACGGTGCCTGCGGCGTGCAGATTGCACATGTCCACATCAAGCGCAGACAGCACCGCCATGGCCTTGCGCACGGTGTTGGGGATGTCGTGCAGCTTGAGGTCAAGAAAGATGCGGTGTCCCCGGGCCTTCACGGCGCGCACGATGTCGGGGCCTTCGGCATAGTAAAGTTCCATGCCTATCTTCACGAAGGGCTTTTCTTCGGTGAAAAGACCGAGAAAGTCCATGACTTCCGCTCTGCTGCTGAAGTCGCAGGCCACCATGACGTCCTTTTTGAGATTACGCATCAGTGCGCTCCTCCGATGATGTCCCTGAGGGAGCTTATGCCGTACTGCGCCATGACGGAAGGCAGATCGGCCAGAATTTTCGGACAGGCCCACGGATCGACCAGGTTGGCCGCCCCCACTTCCACGGCCGTGGCACCCGCAAGCATCATTTCCACCACGTCGCGCGCCGAGCTTATGCCGCCCATGCCTATGATGGGCAGCTTTACGGCCTCATACACCTGATAGACCATGCGCAGTGCCACCGGCAGTATGGCACTGCCGGAGAATCCGCCCATCTTGTTGGCGATGACGGGCTTTTTCGTGCGCAGATCGATGCGCATTCCGAGCAGCGTGTTGATGAGGCTTATGCCGTCGGCTCCTGCCTCGGCTGCCGCGGCCGCAAGAGGAACGATGTCCGTAACGTTGGGCGAGAGCTTCACGTACACGGGCTTTTTGGTCACGGCCTTCACGGCCTTCGTCACGGCGGATATGCCGAGAGGATCGGTACCGAAGCTCATGCAGCCGTTGTGCACGTTGGGACAGCTCACGTTCAATTCGATGAGTCCCACCTGGTCTTCTCCGTCGATGCGCGCGCAGCACTCGGCGTATTCATCCACGGAAAATCCGCCGATGTTGGCGATGACCTTCTTGTGGAAGCATTTCTTCAGGCGGGGCAGCTCTTCGGAAATGACGCGGTCTATGCCGGGATTCTGCATGCCGACGGCGTTGATCATGCCGGCGGGAGTCTCCGCTATGCGCGGCGTGGGATTGCCGAAGCGGGGCTCAAGAGTGGTTCCCTTGAAGGAGAAGGAGCCGAGCATGTTGATGTCGTAGAGCTCGGCGAACTCATGACCGTAACCGAAGGTGCCGCTTGCCGGAATGATCGGGTTGTCGAGTTCCAGCCCGCTGAGCGCAACTTTCATATCTGCCATTCCAGCACCTCCTTGTCGAACACGGGTCCGTCCTTGCACACGCGCCTGCTGCCTTCCTTCGTCATGATGCTGCAGCCCATGCACGCACCGAATCCGCAGCCCATGCGCTCCTCAAGGCTGAACTCTCCGCCCTTGCCCTGCACGGCCTTGTAGAGGGCGCGAAGCATGGGCATGGGGCCGCAGCTGTACACATAGCTGAAATGTTCGGGAAGCGCGTCGGTCACAAAACCCTTCACGCCCACGCTTCCGTCCACCGTGGTCACGATGACGCGAGCGCCCGCCTCTTCGAACTCACGGGCATAGAAGATCTCGTCGGCCTTGTTGAAGCCGAGAATGACCGTGACCGCACGGCCCGCGGCAATGAGCTTCTTCGCCAGATTGAACAGCGGGGGCACGCCCACGCCGCCGCCCACAAGAAGAGGAGCGTCGCCGCCTTTTTCCGCGTCGAAGCCGTGGCCGAGTCCGACAAGAACGTCGAGGCTCTCGCCTTCCTTCATTCGTGCCATGGCGTCCGTGCCCTGCCCCACGACTTTATAAATAAGGGTGATGGTCTTCTCGTCATAGTCGCACACCGATATGGGACGGCGCAGGAAAAAGCCCGGCAGGCTGATTTCCACAAACTGCCCCGGCATGGTCATGGCCGACGTGTCGCCGGAAAGCACCATGCGGTACACGTCCTTCGTGAGCGGCGTATGCTCGATTATCGTATAGATTCCCTGTTTCATGCTGGCTCCGCACATGAGGTTTTCTGTTTGCAGAGGAAAGTTCCCGCCCCGTGGGAGCGGAAGAAAAGCCCCGTTTGCATGAGGGCTCTCACGCCTTTTCGTTCCAGGCCTCCTCGCCGCCTGCGAGCGTGAGCACGCAGCGGCCGAAAAGCGTTTCGCCTTCAAAGGGCGTGGCGCGGCCCTTGCTGAGAAATTCCCGGGGATCCACCACCCACTCGCGGGAGAGATCGAACACGGCAAGATCCGCCCTCTGCCCCTCCTCCAGAAACGCTCCGATGCCGAAGCGCTTCGCAGGATTGACGGACATGAGTTCCACAAGCTTTTCCAGGGTGATCCGCCCGGTCTTCACAAAATGGGTATACATGACGGCAAAGGCCGTTTCCAGACCGACTACGCCCATGGCGCTGCGCTCGAGCCCTTTGTTCTTGGCATCGGCTTCGTGCGGCGCGTGGTCCGTGGCTATCATGCTCACGGTACCGTCAAGAATGCCCTCGATGAGCGCTTCCCTGTCCTTCTCGGAGCGAAGGGGCGGATTCATCTTGAAGCGGCCGTTCTCCTGAAGATCCCTGTCGCAGAGCACGAGATAATGAGGACCTGTCTCGCAGGTGACGTCCACGCCTTCGGCTCTTGCCCGGCGTATGATGTCCACGCTCTGCATCGTGGAAATGTGGCAGGCGTGATAGCGTACCCCCGTTTCCTTCGCAAGCTCCACGTCGCGCGCCACCTCGCCCCACTCGCTCTCCGAGCAGATGCCGCGGTGACCATGCGCGCGGGCGTATTCGCCGTCGTGAATCCAGCCGCCCGTAAGCAGCGCGTTCACCTCGCAGTGCGCGGCGATGATCTTGCCGAGCTCCTTTGCCTTCTTCATGGCGGCGCGCATCATTTCCCCGTCCTGCACGCCGCGGCCGTCGTCGGAAAAGCCGGCCACAAAAGGAGCCATGCCTTCCATGTCGGAAAGCTCGCGCCCCTCCTCCTCCATGGTGATGGTGCCGTAGGGCAGCACATGAATCACGGCGTCGCGCCGGATGATCTCAAGCTGCTTTTCCAGATGCTCCACGGTATCGGGCGCGGGGTTGAGGTTGGGCATGGTGCACACCGTGGTGTAGCCGCCGTGCGCGGCCGCAAGAGAGCCCGTACGGATGGTCTCCTTGCATGAAAAACCCGGCTCACGGAAATGCACATGGACATCCACGAGGCCGGGAACAATGCAACACCCGCTCATATCGGACTCGGATACCCCCTCCAGAGGAGGAAGCTGCGGAGCAATGCGCTCTATCCTGCCGTTTCTGATGAGCACATCGTTCTTCGCAAAACCGGAAGGACGGTACACCATGGCATTTCTCAGGACGCGATCCATGAAAACTCCTCAGAGCGTTTCTGTTGTTACGGGGCGGAGAACGCCGGAGGCAAAGACGCCTCGCGGACGTTCCACTGAAAGTCCTGTCCCTCTGAGGACAGAAACCGACCGGATCCGGGTGCCCTTCCCTCCCGGAAGCGCCGAAAAAAAGCCCGGCCCGAAGGCCGGGCGAACATTACGCCATCCGACGGAGCACGTCTTCCAGCGTTTCGGTAAAGGCTTCAAGATCGGCCTCGTCGATGGTGAGCGGAGGCAGAAGACGAAGCGTGGGACCGTAGGTAAGGTTGAGAATGAAACCGCGATACATGAGCTCAAGCCACACCGCCTTTGCCTTCTCGTCGGACATCTCAAGCTCCACGCCGATGAGAAGTCCCATGCCGCGCACGTCGCGGATCACGCCGGGCAGCTTTTCGCCAAGGGCGCGGAAGCGGGCGCGGGCGCGATCGCCGAGAGCGGCGGCGCGTTCCACAAGATGGTCGCGCTCCATGATCTCGAGGACCTTGAGCCCCACGGCCGTCACCAGCGCGCCGCCGCCGAAGGTGGTGGCGTGGCTGCCGTAGTCAAAGCCCTGCGCCACTTCATCGGTGGCCATCATGGCTCCGAGCGGCAGACCGTTGGCCATGGACTTGGCGCTCGTGAACACGTCGGGTTCAAGCCTGAAATTCTGGAAGCCCCACCATTTTCCGCTGCGGCCCATGCCTGCCTGCACTTCGTCGCACATGACGAGCACGCCGTGACGGCGGCAGATGTCCACGATGCCGTCGGCATATTCCTGCGTGACGGGAATGATGCCGCCCTCGCCCTGAATGGCTTCAAAGAGCACGGCCGCCGTGGTGGGCTTAATGGCCCTTTCCAGCGCGTCAAGATCGCCCCACGGCACGCGGCCGAAACCGGGCGTTTCCGGCTCGAATCCTTCCGTGTGCTTGCCCGTGGCGGCAAGCGTGGCCAGAGTGCGCCCGTGGAAGCAGTTCGTGAGCGTGATGACTTCCCAGGCATCGCGCCCCTTCACCACGCGCTGATAGCGCCTCGCTATCTTGATGGCGGCCTCGTTGCTCTCGGCACCCGAGTTGCAGAAGAACACCTTGCCCGCATGACTCGTGGAAAGCAGCTTTTCGGCATAATCGAGCTGTTCTTCCTGATAGAAAAGATTGCTCACATGAACGAGCTTTCGCGACTGCCTTTCCAAGACCTCGGCTATTTCCTCGTTGCAGTGGCCGAGACCGATGACGGCGATGCCGGCCAGAAGGTCGACATATTCCTTGCCGTCCACATCCCAGAGGCGGGCGCCCTTGCCTCGGACTATGCCCAGCGGATAGCGCGAGTACGTCCGGCACATAAAGGCCTTTTCCCTTTCCTTCAGTCTTTCGAAAGCTTCGCTCATCGTCTGATTTCCCCATGAAACTTGTTTTTTCCCGCGCCGCCACACCGCAGACGCAAGGAACGCGGGTATCATATACTATTAATGCAAAGTAGCCAAGAGCGGCCTTTGCCCTCCCCCGGGATTGCTTTTTATGCGGGAGGAGCTGATAGTCGGCTCCGAAACAATATTCCCGCATTCCGTCCCGGCGGAAAACACGCACGTCATGCCCGGGCGGGAGCGACTTTTCGCGCACTGCCGCGCACCCTTCATACTTTTTTACGGATGTTTTCATGACAAGCGCCTTTACCATGCTTCGCCCCCTCGTTCTGGCTTCAGGCTCGCCGAGACGCCGCGCCTTTCTTGAAGGCGTGGGCCTTTGCTTCGACGTTCTGCCCGCCTCCTGTCCTGAACCGCGCCCCCTTCCCGGCGAAGATCCCCGCGCCTATGCGGCGCGATGTGCCGAGGCCAAGGCACGTTTCGTGCTCGGCACGCTTTCCTCGCGCACGGATCGTCCGGCCGTGCTCTCGGCCGACACCATCGTCATCCTGCGCGATGAGCACGGAGCCTCCATTCTTGGAAAACCGAAGGATCGGGACGACGCGGTGGCCATGCTCTCCCGACTTTCCGGCCGCACGCACGAGGTGGTGACCTCCTGCTGCCTTGCCATGGACGATCATGCGGAATGCTTCGACGACATGACGGAAGTCTCCTTCGCTCCCTGGCCTCTTTCCGTTCTCGAGGCCTATGCCGACAGCGGCGACCCTCTGGACAAGGCCGGTTCCTACGGCATACAGGACGGAGGGGCCTTTCTCGTCAGCGGCCTCAAGGGATCCTGGTCCACGGTGGTGGGCCTTCCTCTCGACATCGTGCTGGAACGTCTGCTCAAAGCCGGCGTTCTCGGACTGAACGACTTTTCCCGGGAGCTTTCATGAAAGAGAATATCCTGAACGCCATCCATGCCGTGTACAAAAGCGTGCCGCTCGTGCACAGCATCACCAACTTCGTGGTCATGCAGGTTTCGGCCAACGCCCTGCTCGCCGCCCATGCCTCACCGCTCATGGCGCACGCCGCCGAAGAAATGGACGATCTCACGAACATCGACTCCGCCCTTGTGCTCAACATAGGCACGCTCGACCCGCACTGGATCGACAGCATGGAGCTTGCCGGAACGCTCATGAAGAAGAAGGGCAAACCCGTAGTGCTCGATCCCGTGGGAGCCGGAGCCTCGTCCCTCCGCACCCGCTCCGCCCTGCGTCTGCTCGACACGGTGCGGCCCGACATTCTGCGCGGCAACGCCTCGGAAATCATGGCTCTTGCCGCCGAAATCCGCTCTGCCGACAAGGTGGCCACCAAGGGCGTGGACAGCCGCAACAGCAGCGACGAAGCACTCGACTCCGCACACGCTCTGGCGGAACGCTTCGGCTGCACGGTGAGCGTGAGCGGCGTGCGCGACCTTGTCACCGACGGGAAAACCGATCTCGTGGTGGAAGGCGGCTCTGCCCTCATGCCGCTCGTCACGGGCATGGGCTGTTCGGCCTCTGCCGTCACCGGAGCCTACGCCGCAGCCTGCAAGGACAGCCTTACGGCCGCAGCCGCAGCCATGGCCGTCATGGCCTCGGCAGGCGAAAAGGCCGGAGCCCGAGCCATGGGACCGGGAAGTTTTCTCCCCGCCTTTCTGGACGAACTCTATCTGCTGGCCCCCGAAGACGCGGCCAGAAGAGTGCACCGCCTCGAGGCGTAGACCGCTCCTTCCCCGGGCGCTCCCTTTCGCAAAAACGACGCGTTGCCGCGCTTCATGTTCTGCGCCGAAACGTTCGGCATCTGCGGCATGGAGTGCGGCTCCGCCGTGCCTGCCGGGCCGGTTCGGAAAACGTTGCCGGCCTGCGTCGCCGTCATTACAAACGCCCCTGCCGGGGCTTTCCACGAAGGATGCCATGAACTGGAGAAAGCATACCGACTACCGTGTCTATCTCGTCACGGACCGGGAACTCTGTCTCGGCCGCAGTCTGGAGGATGTGGTGCTCGCCGCCGTGCGCGGAGGAACCGGAGCCGTGCAGCTTCGGGAAAAGCAGGCCTCAGGCCGCGAGTTTCTTGCCCTTGCGCGCGCTCTTGTCGCCGCACTTCAACCTCGAGGCATTCCGCTCATCATCAACGACAGAGCCGACATAGCCCTTGCCTCGGGCGCAGCCGGCCTGCACGTGGGACAAAGCGACCTGCCGCCCGAAGACGCCCGCCGCCTCATGGGGCCGGACGCCATCGTAGGACTCTCCGTGGAAACACGGGAAGAGCTGCTGGCCGCAGAATCGCTCGACATCGACTACGTAGGCGTGAGCCCCATATTCGCCACGCCCACCAAAACCGACACCCATGAACCCTGGGGTCTCGACGGTCTTCGCTGGGCGAGGGAGCATTCCCCCCTCACCCTGGTCGCCATAGGCGGCATCCATAAGGACAACGCCGCCGAAGTCGTGGCCGCAGGGGCGCACAGTCTGGCCGTGGTCTCGGAACTGTGTTCCGCTCCCGACCCTGAAAAGGCGGCACGCAATCTTCTGTCCGTCTTTGAGAACTGACCGGCCCCTCCCGTTTCGCAAACGCTCCGCGACCGTGCCCCGCATCTTCGTCCGGGACGCCTCCGCACCAAGAGACCCGACGGACCTTCCGACGCCTCCATGACATTCAAGGCCGCGCCTTCCCGAAGGAAAGCGCGGCCTTCATTGCGTCCGTCACGACGCTTCATGCATGAAAAACGTTCTTAGAACTGCTTGGGCTTGAAGAACTTGGACGGCGGCTTGCACTCGGGGTCTCCCTGCATGCACGGATTGTCTTCGGCGCGAAGCGCGAGCCTGAGGAAGAAGAAGGCCACCATGCAGCCGGTGAAGTCGGCCAGAGGAATGCTCAGCCACACGCCGTCGAGTCCGAAGATGGCGGGCATCACCAGAAGAGCGGGCACGAGACATATCATCTGACGGCACAGCGACACGATGCTGGCGATCTTGGCCTGACCTATGGACTGGAAATAGGTGCCTATGATGATCTGCGGTCCCACGAAGATGAACAGGCCGCCCATGATGCGCAAAGCCTTTGCGGAGACTTCGACGAGAGGTCCGTGATCGGTGAAGATGCGCACCAGAAATTCAGGGAAGAACCACGAGCCGAACATGCCCGCGGCAGTAATGACCGTGGCGCTGAGCATGCCGTACTTGAGAGCCTGACGCACGCGGTCGGGACGCTTGGCGCCGAAGTTGAAGCCGATGATGGGCTGCATGCCCTGACCGAGACCGATGACGCTCATGGCAAAGAGCATGAGCAGCCGGTTGACGATGCCGAACGCACCTATGGCGAGATCGCCTCCGTGATCCTGAAGAGCACGGTTGATGAGCACGACCACGATGCAGCCGCAGAAGTTGATGAGGAAGGGCGCCATGCCTATGGCCACGATCTTGCGCATGGCCTCCCACTTCAGCTTCCAGATGTCCTTCTGGAAGTGAATGAGCGAACTCTTGCGGCAAAAATGCGCCACAAGCCACAGGACCGACATGGCCTGACCGGCGATCTGCGCCCAGGCCGCGCCGTACATTCCCCACTTCCACCAGTAAATGAAGATGGGAGAGAACACGACGATGCCGAGGGAGGACAAAAGGGCCGTCATCATGGCCGTCTTGGGATATCCCGTGGCGCGCACGAGATAGTTGAAGCCGAGCATGAGGAAGCCGAGAGGCGAAAGCAGGATCAGGGGCACCATGAACTCATGGGCCAGATGCAGCGTCTCGCCGCTCGCTCCGAAGAACATGAGCAGCGGATCAAGAAAGAGCCAGAACGCCAGACCGAAGAGCACACCGAAAAAAATTTCAAGCAGCACGGAATGCCCCAGCATGCTGCGGGCCTTGTCCATGTCCTTGCGGCCGAGTTCAATGGAGCAGAGCGCGGCGCAGCCCACGGCGACGAGCTGGCAGAACGCCATGAGCAGGTTCACTATGGGAAAGGTGACAGCCATGGCCGCAAGGGCGAGATGCCCGACGCCGTACCCGATGAAGATGCTTGATATGATCTGGTTGAGGGCTACGACGACCATGCCCAGAATGGCAGGAATGGAATACTCGAGAAGAAGGCGTCCGACGCCCTTCGTTCCCATCTCGTTGGCATTCTGACTCTGACTCATAATTTCCCCCGAAGTTCTGAAACGCCGTCGGCACGCCGACGCATGAGACGACGCGTCGACGCCAAAAATCCCGCACCCCAAAAGCGCCGGAAGGCTCCTTTTTTCGACGGAATTGACCGGCGACCGCGAAATGCGGCCGCAACCCTTCAGAAACAATGATGAACTATAGTCGCACAAGCAAAAGGCGACACAAAGAAAAAGCGCGAATCAAATCAACGCCGGGGCGTATATTCACAAAGTCGGAGCATAAAGGCAAGCGTCTTCTTTTCCCTTTTCTCTCATGAGGCCTTCAGGCGGCGTCGGGTTCTGGGAGCGGGTTCCTTCCCGGCATCATCATCTTCCCCGACGGAGACGCTCTCTTCCTTTTCCTCTGCGCTCTTCCGCTTCAGGCAGGCCAGCCCGCTCTTTCTCGGTCCTTCATTAAGGAAGGGCATGGGAGAATCCCAGTCCAGAAGCGTGACTCCTATAAGATAGGAAACCCAGGCGGCATACTCTTCCGACGACCAGTTGAGCATCTTGGTAAGACGCCTGTGCATGCCGGGAGTGCTGATGCTCCAGTACAGCTCCGCCGCACGCTCTTCGGAAAGACCGGGACGAAGCATGCCGTCTTCGGCCATCTTGTGCACGGACTTGCGGCATTTTTCCAGAAGCATCATGCTCTGATCGTATTCCTGCTCGGCAAACTCCGGCGACAGCACGCTCATGCCGCGGATGATGTCGAACACGGGCATGGCGTCTTCCATGAGCACCGACATGAAATGGCCTATCTCGCGCACGCGCTCCTTGCCCGTCATGATCTGGGGAATGGAGTCGCGCAGCTTGTCATACTTCTTGGCCTCCACGGTGGTTTCCAGAATGGCCGCGAGAACGCCCTTCTTCGAGCCGCACACGGCATAGACGGTCTGCGGCGCCACGCCGGCCTCGCGGGCTATGGACTCCAGCGTCATGTCCGCATAGCCCTTTTCCTTCATGAGCTGCATGGCGGCCGCGACAATGCGGGCTTTCGTCACATTTGCCTGCTCCTTCCTGCGGGGAGAGTGATAGGCGCGCGTCTTTTTGACAGGCTTCGCGGCGACATCTTCTGCGGCTTTTCTGGCCATGTAGCGTTCCTCAATATTGAATAGAATTAAATAATATGAAGTGAGCTTACCCTATCAATTCCCGAGAAGCAAT
>NZ_CAJJIC010000046.1 GCF_905187505.1 uncultured Mailhella sp. | reverse complement strand
CAGACCCTTATAGGGTCAAATCAAACCGCCCCTTGAAGGGGCGGTCCTGACTTGTCTTGCGGAGGCTTCCGCACCTGTCTTTTGGACGATGGAGAGCAGGGCCTTTTTTCACGACGGCGTCTTCCGCCGTGCATGCCCTGCCGCGCCGTGAACGGAAAGACGTTGCTTTCTCTGCCGTCCGCAGCGCGGAACTTCCGTGGAATATCGTCGGTTGGTGCGGCAGTCGGAAAACTCCGCAATGTTTTGCGCCGTTTTTCTTGAAGGCCTTTTCCTCCGGCTTGCCTGAAGGCTGCCTTTGCTTTTTGATGGAGCGTGGTGTTTCGGCGGGCCCGACTGGTCGGGATTTCCCGGACGGGCGCGTGTCGTGGGGCGCGAAAGGCTGCGGGCTCATGCTGCCGGGACGGCGCGCGTCAGGTGCTCTCTGTTGCTGTCGACCGCACGTCCGCCCGTGGAAAGACACAGGGGCGGCCGACGGAAGGAAAATGTCTCGGCGTCTGCATGGCGTCTGCCGTGCCTTGTTGCAACCCTCTTGCCAGCGCAGATAATTGCGTTATCTTCTGCCCATGTCTGCTTTGTTACGTATTTGTTCCGTCATCCGTTCCGGCGAATGGCTGCGTGATGTGCCGTTTGGCACCATCTGGGGGCTTGTCTGGCCGCAGATGATGATGCTTCTTTGCAGCATCGTCGTCAATCTTACCGACATATGGGCCGCCGGACGCATTTCTTCCGACGTGCAGGCCGCCGTGGGACTTGCCTTTCAGCTTCAGGTTTTTCTCATGGTGTTCGGCTGGGCGCTCGGAGCGGGGGGCATGGCGGCGGTAAGCCAGTCCATGGGGGCCGGGCATATGAGGCGTGCGCAGAATTATGTGGGGCTCGTGCTCTGCAGCTGCGTGGCGGTCGCCGTGCTGCTTGCGCTGCTGACGGGCTTCTTGCGCCGCCCCGTGCTGTCGCTTCTGCAGACGCCGGAAGAGCTCATGCCGGTGACGGAATACATGGTGGGAGTCATGCTTGCGGGGCTGCCTTCCTTTTACGTCATGCAGGTGGGCGGAACGCTGTTCCGGGCGGCAAGACAGGTCATGGCGCCGCTCATCGTGGCCGTGGCGACCTGTCTTCTCAACGTGTTCGGCGATTTGTGCTTCGGCCTCGGCTGGCTCGGATTTCCGGCCTTCGGCATGGCGGGCATAGCCTGGGCCACCTTCAGCGCCAATACGCTTGCGGCCGTGCTGACGCTGATTTTTCTGAAGCGCGGCGGCCTTGTCGTTCACCGTGCGCTGCCTCCCGTGCGCTGGCTTCGGACCGGCGCGCCGTATCTTTTTCGCGTGGCGCTTCCGGCCTGCGGCAACAGCATGCTCTGGCATCTGGGATATCTCGTCATGTACGGCATCACCGCCTCGCTGCCGGACGGCGTGGAGGCGCTTGCCGGACTTACCGCGGGCAACCGCATAGAATCCCTGCTCTACATGCCGGCCAACGCCTTCATGGTGACGGCTTCCATTCTGGTCGGCAATGCGCTCGGGGCGGGCGACAAGGCCGGGGCGAAACGCGTGGGCATCGTGCTGTTCGTGATTTCCGGCGTGTCCATGAGTTCCGTGGCGGCATGCATGTGGCCCTTCATTCCCGATCTCGCCGGATTCTTTTCCTCGGCTCCGGGCGTGAAATCGCAGATCATCAACTATCTTTTCTTCAATGTCCTGGTGGTTCCCTTCACCGTGTCGGGCATGGTCCTGCACGGCGTGATGAACGGCGCGGGCGCCACCGTGTATCCTCTTGTGGTCAACACTGCCGGCATATGGCTCATCCGGCTGCCTTTCGGATGGGGGCTTTCCCATGTCGTGTTCCATGACGCCTATGGCGTGTACATGGCCATGTTCCTGTCCATGGCCGTACAGACTTCGGCCATGGTGTGGGTGTTTTTCCGCAAGGACTGGACGCGCTTTTCTCTGAACGCACATCTTTCCCATTCCAAACACAAGGAGAAGGCATGAACCTTCCTTCCGGCTATGTCCCGGTGACTCTCGATCTGTATGACGACTATCATCGTCTCTTTGAACGCACGCCGCAGCCCACGGCCGATCTGACCTTTACCAATCTCTGGGGCTGGGCGGAGCATTTCGGACTGGGACTGTCCTTCCGCGACGGTCTGTGCTGGATCTGTCAGACCAGACCAGAGGTTCGCTACTGGGCCCCCGTGGGCGACTGGAATGCCGCGGACTGGGCTGCTCAGCCTGAAATTCGCGGGGGCGTGGAGCTTTTTCGCGTGCCTGAGGTTCTGACGGCTCTGCTCACCGAGGCGCTCGGCAGTCGTGTGACGGCCGAGAATGACCGCGGTCAGTGGGAGTACCTGTACGACAGAAATGAGCTTGCCGAACTGCCCGGCGCGAAGTTTCACAAGAAGAAGACGCACGTCAACGGCTATCGCCGCCGCTACGGCGAGGACTACCGTGCCCTCGGCGACGTCGCCAACCCCGACGGCATCGAGCACGTGCTTCGTCTTCAGGAAGAATGGTGCAAATGGCGGGACTGTGAAAACAGTCCGTCGCTTCAGGCGGAAAACGAGGCCATTTTTCGCGTGGTCGGCAACTGGGACCGGTTGCCCGGACTGGTCGGAGGGGCGCTGTACGTGGAAGACAAGATAGGTGCCTTTGCCGTGGGCGAGAAGGTGGGCGACATGATGGTCGTGCATTTTGAAAAGGTTCAGGCGGAGCTCAAAGGGGTCTATCAGGCCATCAATCAGGCATTTGTAAGTCACTCCGCACAGGACGTTTCCCTCATAAACAGGGAACAGGACATGGACGAGCCCGGGCTTCGCCAGGCCAAGGAAACCTACAACCCCGTGGGGTTTCTGAAAAAAAGTCGGCTTGTCATAGCTTCGGATGCGGAGTAGTATCATGGCCGCCAACGGAAGCGGCGATAGTCCCTTTGGTTTCGCTTCCTTTTACATAACCTTCTGATTATTCGGATGAGCATCATGAAAGTCGTTACGAGATTTGCTCCCAGCCCCACCGGTCATCTGCATATCGGCGGCGGCCGGACCGCCATTTTCTGCTGGCTTCTTGCCCGCCATTACGGCGGCGAGTTCCGCCTGCGCATTGAGGATACCGACGCTACGCGTTCCAGACAGGAATATACCGATTCCATCCTTGCTTCCATGAAGTGGCTCGGGTTGGACTGGGACGGCGACCTGACCTATCAGAGCAAGCGTCTTGACATTTACAACGCCCATATCGACAGACTTCTGGAGACCGGCCACGCCTACTGGTGCGACTGCACTCCCGAAGAAGTGGAAGCCATGCGTGAAGTGGCCCGCGCCAGAGGCGAAAAGCCCCGCTACAACGGCAAGTGCCGCGACCGCGGTCTGACGGCCGGACCCGGCAGGGTCGTGCGTCTGCGCGTGCCGGACGAGGGGCGCATCGTGTTCAACGACATGGTGAAGGGCACCATTTCCGTGGATGTCTCCGAGCTTGACGACATGGTGCTGCGTCGTACCGACGGCATGCCCACCTACAACCTTGCCGTGGTGGTCGACGACCACGACATGGGCGTCACGCACGTTCTGCGCGGCGACGACCATGTTTCCAACACGCCCAAGCAGATTCTTCTGTATCATGCCCTCGGTTTCGACGTGCCTACCTTCGGTCATGTGCCCATGATCTGCGGTCCCGACCATCAGAAGCTCTCCAAGCGCCACGGAGCCCGCGCCGTCATCGAGTACGAGCAGGACGGGCTGCTGCCTCAGGCTCTGGTGAACTACCTGGTTCGTCTGGGCTGGTCGCACGGCGATCAGGAAATCTTTTCGCTCAAGGAACTGGTGGAGCTTTTCGACGGCAACAATCTGAACAGCTCTCCTGCGGCTTTCGACCCCGAAAAGCTGAAGTGGCTCAACGCCCATTACCTGCGCAACACGCCGCTCCCTCAGCTTGCCGCCATGGTGCGTCCGTTCCTTGAAAAGCTGGGATACGACGAACCCGTGGAAAAAATCGAGCCTCTGCTTCCCATGTATATCGAGCGCGCCTCCGACCTTGCGGCGCTGGCCCAGGCGCTCACCATCTACTTCAAGCCTGCCGAAGAGCTGGTCATTGAAGAGAAGGCCATGAAGGCTCTGAACGAGGACGGCAAGCATCAGCTTACCGTGCTTCATGACATGATCGCCGCCATGCCTGAGTTCAACGGCGAGGCGCTGGACAAGCTTCTGCATGAATACGTGGAGAAGGGCGGACTCAAGTTCAAGCAGGTCGGCCCGCCTCTGCGTTCCGCGCTTACCGGCCTTGCGGGCGGTCCTTCCGTGCACGACGTCATGGTCGGACTCGGCAGGGAGGAAAGCCTGAAGCGCATTGAACGGGCGTCGAAGTAATCCTGCGGATGGAAGTGCTGAGCGCTTCCATCCGTTTTTTCGCCGCGTCCGGCGGACCGCGTTCTGAAGAGAAGTTCTCGGAGCGAACGCACGGCCCTTCCGATATGATCGGCAGAGAATGCGGACGCTTGAAAGGCGGAAAACGAGCTTTCTTCTTCCGGCACATGCCGGGAAGTGTCTTCGACCGGGAAAAGAGCGCGTCTGTTCGCGGCCGGAAGAAAAATGTTCTTTTTGTTCATCCGGCCCCGTCGCTGCTCTGGACGGGACCGGATGAAGATTTATTTAATACAGGTACGGCCTTTTCTCCTGGGATGAAAGGTCGGCATCCGCGCCCAGGGCTCAATGCCGGGCACGTCATCACAAGAGCGCAACACGGGAGAAGACCCATGCAGTTGTATAATACCATGACTCGCCGCAAGGAAAATTTCGAGCCTCGTCACGCCGGCAAGGTCGGCATGTACGCCTGCGGCATCACGGCCTATGATCTCAGTCACATCGGCCATGCCCGCTCCGCGGTGGTGTTCGATGTGCTGAACCGCTATCTGCGGCATCTCGGCTACGACGTGACCTTTGTCCGCAACTTCACCGACGTGGACGACAAGATCATTGCCCGTGCCAACCGCGAGGGCAAGACCTGCACGGAAATTGCCGAAACCTACATAGCCGCCTTCCATGAGGACATGGATCGCCTCAATGTCCGCCGGGCCGACATCGAGCCCCGGGCCACGGAATACATAGGCGAGATGCAGACGCTGATTCAGACGCTCATCGACGGGGGACACGCCTACCCCGTTCCGTCCGGCGACGTGTACTTCCGCGTCCGCTCCTTCCCCGGATACGGCAAGCTGTCCGGCAGAGACGTGGACGATCTGCGGTCCGGTGCGCGCATCGCCATAGGAGAAGAGAAGGAAGATCCTCTGGATTTCGCCCTCTGGAAGGCCGCCAAGCCCGGCGAACCCTTCTGGGAAAGCCCGTGGGGAAAGGGGCGTCCCGGCTGGCATCTGGAATGCTCCGCCATGAGCAAGAAGAATCTCGACCTGCCGCTCGACATTCACGGCGGCGGTCAGGATCTCATCTTTCCCCACCATGAGAACGAAATAGCTCAGAGCGAGGCCTCGACGGGCAAGGAGCTTGCCCGGTTCTGGGTGCACAACGGCTTTGTGCAGATCAACTCCGAAAAAATGTCCAAGTCCCTGAACAACTTCAAGACGATTCGCGACATTCTGGAACATCGTCAGCCGGAAACGCTGAGGTTCTTCCTGCTGGGCAAGCATTATCGCAGCCCCATAGATTTCAGCTTTGAAGGGCTGGATGAGGCGGAACGCGCGCTCAAGCGCGTGTATGAATGCCTGCGTGACACGCATGTCGCCTCTCTTCGCGAGTCCTGGAAAAAGGGCGAGACTCCGGCCTCGGTGCTGGATGAGTTCGACATGTTGGAAAAAGGCTTTTTCGAGGCCATGGACGATGATCTGAACACGGCCGGCGCGCTCGGCCATGTTTTCGGCATGATTCGTCTCATGAACCGCATTCTTGAAGACAAGGGCCTGCGCAACAAGGAAGGCATACGGGATCTTCTGGCGCGCTTCACGGCTCTTGCCGGCGTGTGGTCCGAAGTTCTCGGCGTTTTCGGCAGGGAACCTTCGGAATTTCTGGAAGAGCTGCGCGATACCCGTGCAAAGCGTGCCGGCATTGACGTGAACAAGGTGATGGAACTCATGGCGGAACGCGCCGAAGCCCGCGCCGCCAAGGATTTTGCCAGGTCCGACGCGACCCGTGACGCGCTTGAGGCCATGGGCATAGAAGTGCGCGATACGCCCTCGGGCGCGGTGTGGGATATCGCCTGACAGGCCGGAAGGCCGGGAAAACTGTGATGCGACTACGTTCCGTGATGGCCGCAGTGTGCATGGTCGGCATGCTTTTTTCGCCCGTGCAGGCAGAGGCGGCGCTCTTCGGGGACTTTACGCTTCAGGACGAAATGAAGATGGGCCGGGAATTTGAAGTCCTGGTCAAGTCTACCATGCCCATCATCGAAGATCCGGTGGTGCACGATTACGTGCAGGGCGTTGTGGACCGCATTGTAAAAACGCTTCCTCCGCAGCCGTACAAGTTCCCGGCCAACGTCGTTCTGCACAACTCGTTGAATGCCTTTGCCGCTCCCGGCGGCTTCGTATTCGTGTTTTCCGGGCTCATCATGCACCTGAATCACGAATCCGAGCTCGCCGGAGTGCTTTCCCACGAAATAGCCCACGTCACGCAGCGGCACATTGCCGGACGCCTGGAGCGCGGCAGAGTCATTTCTCTGGCGTCGCTTCTCGGTGTGGTGGCAGGTGTGGCCGCCGGTCTTTCCGGAGGCGGAAACGCCGGGGGCGCGGCCATGATGGGAAGCATGGCCGCGGGTTCTTCTGCCATGCTGAACTACAGCCGCCTTGATGAAGACGATGCCGACCGCTTCGGACTCCGGTATCTGGTGAACGCCGGGTACAATCCTCAGGGGCTGGGCGGAGCGTTCGAGGTGCTGAAGTCTCAGGACTGGGGCGGTTCTTCCGCCGTCCCCACCTACCTTTCCACGCACCCGGATCTGGATGTCCGTCTTTCCAGGCTGCGGGCCGACATTCAGACCATGCCCGCGGAACTCAGAAATCGCAAGGAGGATGATGCGCGATTCCTCCGCGTGAAGGCGCTGCTCTGGGCGAGGCACGGCGATGCCGCCCATGCGGAGCAGATTTTTGCCGGAGGCGGGGACAAGGATGCTGTCAGCCTCATGGGCAGGGGCATGCTTGCGGCGAGGCAGAACCGCATCAGAGATGCGGAGAGCTTTTTTCAGTCCGCGCTCAGACTTGCTCCCGATGATGCGCTCATTCTGCGTGAGGCCGGAATCTTTGAGTACACCAAGGGCGGAGACATCAATCGTGCCCGCCGGTACCTTGAAAAGGCGCTTCGCCTGTACCCCGGCGATTTCTACGGGCTTTTCTTCTATGCCCGCATTCTCGACGACTCGGGAGACAGGGCCGGAGCTCAGCAGCGCTATCGTGAAGTGCTGCGCTATGTGCCGGAGGACAGTGAGGTGCACACCTATTACGGGCGTTCCCTCGGTGCGGTCAACAGGCTGAGCGAGGGCTATCTGCACCTTGCCTACGCGTCGCTTTATGTCAATGATCAGCGCAAGGCGGACAACTGGCTGGAAAAGGCGAAGAGCGCGGCCCGCAGCCCGCAGGAAAAGAACGCCGTCAAAGATTATGAGAAAAAGGCTGCGGAACGCGCCAAAATCATGAAAGAAGCCCGATAGGGCAGGAGATAGCGATGGAATTGAGAGGAACGACCATTCTTGCCGTACGTAATGAACATGGCGTAGCCATCGGCGGCGACGGACAGGTGACCATGGGACAGAGCATGGTCATGAAGCATACGGCCAGAAAGGTGCGGCGTCTTTACCGCGGTCAGGTCGTGGCCGGTTTTGCCGGAGCCACGGCGGATGCCTTTACGCTGTTTGAACGTTTTGAAGCCAAGCTGGAAGAGTCGGGCGGCAATCTTTTGCGCGCCGCCGTGGAAATGGCCAAGGACTGGAGACAGGACAAGTTTCTGCGCAAGCTCGAAGCGCTGCTTCTGGTGGCCGATGCCGACAGAACGCTCATTCTCACCGGCACGGGCGACGTGGTGGAGCCGGACGACGGCGTGGCCGCCATCGGTTCCGGCGGTCCCTACGCACTTTCCGCCGCGCGGGCGCTGCTTCGTCACACGTCCATGTCGCCTGCAGAAATAGTGAAGGAATCCATGGCCATTGCGGCCGACATCTGCGTGTTCACCAACACCCATCTCACCATGGAAACCATCGAAAAGTAAATTCAAGGCCATACGCCCGCAAAAAAAGGACGGCGATCCCCCTTCCGGGGACCGTCGTCCTTCGGCATTTTAAGGGTGAACGGCTGCATTTCGCTCCTGCCGTCCGGGAGAGGACCGGAATGCATCCGGGATGCGGCAAGGAGGGGGACATGGTTTTCAGGCTTGAGGAGCGGAGAGCAGTCGGCCGAGTTCGCTTACGTCTTCGGCCAGCCAGGAGGCACCTGCCTGTGAAAGTTCTTCTTTGCTGCCGAAGCCGTAGAGAACGCCGAGTGTCGGTATGCCGTGTTCGGCCGCCCCGAGAACGTCGAACTTTCTGTCGCCGATCATGAGGCAGCCCCGGGAGTCTTCAAGTCCGAGCCGGTTCATGGCGTAGTCGATGACCATTTTTTTTTCCACGCGGGTTTCGGCAACGTCTCCACCTGCCATGAGCGTGAAGGCGTCGGCCATGCCGAAGCGTTCCAGAATGCGCACGGCAAACACTTCCGGCTTGGACGTGGCGAGCACGAGCTTTCGCCCTTCGCTCTGCCATGCGTACAGGAGTTCCCGGATGCCGGAGTAGGGCACGTTTTCGTACATGCCCTGCCGGGAATAGTATTCCTGAAAGTATTCTATGGCCTTGTAGGCCGTGGGAAGATCGAAGCCGTAGCAGCGCATGAAGGAGTCGTAGAGCGGCGGCCCGATGAAGGGGTAGAGCTTTGCCGGATCTTCCTCATGGATGCCGAAGCGTTCCAGCGCGTACATGACGGCGCGGGTAATGCCTGTTGAAGGATCGGTAAGCGTTCCGTCGAGATCAAGAAAAAGCACCTCGGCGTCGCCGGGAGAAGCGAGGGGGGAAGGATGGTTATTCATGGAAAGGCAGATAGCAGAAGATCGGAGGAAAGAAAAGACGGCCGCCGGGCAGGAAAAAGGGAGGCCGCGCCTCATAAGGGGAGGGACGCGGCCTGAAACGATTCGGGAAATTTTACCGGCGTTCACGAGGTGCACGGAGTGAAGGAAAAGCCTCACGACGAGCGTGGAGGTCGGAGCGGGGGGGGAGGGGAGTCTTTCGGAACGTCGTCAGGAAGCCAGCCAGGCGACCAGAGACCAGCAGCAGAACCAGGAGAAGATCTGCAGCACAAGGGGACTGATGGTGCGCCCCATCATGGCGAGCTGTATGTTCACGGCAAAGGTGATGACCCGGGCTATGCCGGAAAAGACCAGAAAGCCTATGCAGGCCAGAAGACCGAATTTGAGTCCCATGGCAAAGGCCAGCGCCAGGGTGATGATGCCCATCTGGCAGGAAGGAAGAAGCTGGCTGCCGTTTGACTGCATGAAGACGACGCGCTGATGGAAGCCTCCGCGGGGTTCTTCGGCGTGCGGGTGATCCACAAGCTCGGCGTCCACGACGTCTCGAACGTGGATGATGGGTTGCCCGCAGCTGGGGCAGGACTTGCTGTCATCGGGAATGCTGGCGTGGCAGTTGGGGCAGTTCATGAAGAAACCCTCGTCAGGATGAAGTCTTGAACACTATGGTGTTAACTCTAATCATCCTGCCGAAGTTGGCAAGGGAAAACAGGGATCGCAACTGTTACAAAGTGTGAACGGCGATCTCGTCGGAAGTCGTCGCGCGTTCTCCGGCGGAAAAAGGTTCAACCTGCGGCACCGGGGAGCTCTTCGAGGGAAGGCTCGTCCCGTGCGTGGGGACAGAGTCCCGGGCAGTTGTCGGCCGTCGGATTTGTCCGCAGGCGTCCGGGACGGACATTAAAGAATTCCCGTGAGATCGGTTTCTCCCCGGGCGGTCATGCGTACCGGACCTCCTACCCATACGTCCCAGCCGTCGCCGGAGTGCTCCAGACGCACAGAGAGTGCGCACCCGCTGGGCTGCACGATGCGGAAGCGTTCTGCCCCGGTTCTGGCATGGAGAAGAATGGCCGAGGCAAGCGTACCGGAGCCGCAGGCGCTTTCGCTGCACAGAGAGCCCGTGTCCCGGACCCATACGACGGGATGAAGCTCGGCCTGCTGGCCATCCGGCGAGAGAGTCCCGCACGTCAGCCAGAGATGGCCCACGGCTTCTTCTTCGGCGACGGAACAGATCAGACGCTGATGCGAGCAGAAAGAAGGCAGTGCCCCGGCGGCCGGGACCTGTCCGGTCTGAATGATGTGGGCTATGCCGGGGACGCGCACCAGCGAGATGTTTCCGGGGAAGTTTTCCGGTTCGGGAAGGACGGAAAAGTGCAGGCAGGCTTCGGCAAAGGGCAGATCGTTTTTGCGGGGAACAACGCGCACGGCCACCGTGTCCGGAACGCCGGATACCTCCACGCGTCCGGCAAGGGTGTTTCCTTCTCGGGTCAGGAGGCCCTGTTCCGCAAGAATCACAGCAAAGCAGCGCGTGGCGTTGAGGCAGAATTCGCCGCCCATCATGTCCAGCCTCGGCATGCCGTCAAGACGGACATAGCCGGTCTGCTCCGCGCCGATGTGCTGGTCGCTCATGACGGAGTTGGCCACCATGGCCCGTTGGGCAGGAGGGATGTCCTCGGCTTTCAAAAGGATGGTGGGGTTTCCCCCCGGAGTCATTTTCCAGAACGCGAACATGATCTTCTCCTTGTGCGGCCGTGACGTGGAAAAAGGAGCGCTCCGGCGGAGTGCGGCGTCTGGCCGCCGGTGCGGAAAACGAGGGCCGCGTGCGGACGCGGCGGAGGCACGGGCGGCAACAGACCGCCGCTGCAATGAAAAGGCCGCCATGCCCGGAAGCACGGCGGCCTTGATATGATTTCGGAAGTCCGTTTGTCGGCGTCACGCTGAAGAAGTCGGCGTGATGCGTCAGATGACGGCGTTTCGTTTCAGGACTTTTCCCGCAGGCAAAGAGAGAAGAGAAAAGCCGGATCGGCGGCTTCCGAAAACCGCTGAAGAGGTTTAGTGGTGGCAGCCGCCGCCACAGGTGCCGGTACCGCAGCTGGAGCAGCCGCATCCGCCGCCCATGTTGGGCAGGGGGATTTCAGGCGTGACGAGGAAGCCCATGGGGCTCGCGTCGACGGTGGCTCCACCGATGGTGGCCCACAGTTCCTTCGTCGCACAGAAGGTATAACCGTCCTGTTCGGCGACGAAGTCCTGCTCGTTGGGTTCATCAAGGGCAAGACCGATGCGGGGGCCGCTGCATCCGCCGGGGGCGAGATACAGACGAATGGCAGATTTTTCCTTGTCGGCGAAGAAGGCGTCAAGTTCGGTGCGGGCGCTTTCGGTAAGAGTAAACACAGGGATGCTCCGTTGGGTAAGGGTGGGTATATGGGGAAGGTCGACCTTCCCTGAACCTCGAAGCGGACTCTTGTTTAGTGACTGCCGCAGGAGCTGCCGCAGGAAGCGCAGCTGCTCCCGCCCTGAAGCGGAAGTTCAGGTTCGACGATGAAGCCCATGTAGCTTACGTCGATTTTTACGCCGCCGATGCGTTCCAGCAGCGATTTTTCCAGACAGAACGTGAATCCGTTGACTTCGAAGGCCTGATCATTGTCGTTAGGCTCGTCCAGAGCCAGAGCAAGACGAGGACCGCTTCAGCCGCCGGGGGCCAGGTAGATGCGGATGCCGGTTCTGGGCTTGTCGGCGAAGAAAGCCTCAAGCTCCTGACGGGCAGCGTCGGAAAGATTGATCATGTAAATCTCCAGAAAAGTGGTTTCGGTAAAAATAGGAACGGTTCTTGATTTTGTCAATGGAAGGAAAAGGGTTTTCGCCGTTTTTGTTCCGGCCGTTCCGCTTCCGTACAAGCGGGGACCTCACCGCGTTCTTCAGGAACGCGCGGCATTCAGACGGGCAAATCCTTCTTCCAGATCGGCCTTGAGATCGTCCACGTCTTCAAGACCTACGGCATAGCGCACGAGCGTGCAGTTGTCGTCGTTCCATACGGGAGATACGCGGTTGAGAGCCGTGCGCTGCGGATGACAGTGCTCCACGAGGCTGTCGTATCCGCCCCAGCTTGCGCCTATGCTGAACATCCTGTAGCCGTTGAGCATGGCCGCCACGGCCTTTTTCTCCGTTTTCGGCAGGACGATGGAGAAGAGCGAGCCGCCACCCGAAAAGTCGCGGGCCCACAGTTCGTGACCCGGGTCTCCTTCAAGCGGCGGATAGAGCACCTGCATGACCTCGGGGCGGTCTTGCAGCCAGCGTGCAAGCGTGAGGGCCTGAGCAAACTGCGTCTGCATGCGGACCTTCATGGTTCGCAGACCGCGAAGGGCCATGTAGCAGTCGTCGGGGGAGGCGATTTCTCCCATCTGCACGCAGAAGGAGCGCATGCGCCGGTAGAGTTCGTCCGTGCGGGCGATGATGATGCCCATGACAAGATCGGAATGACCGGCGATGAACTTGGTGGCGGCTTCCACGCAGATGTCCACGCCGACAGTGAGCGGCTTGAAGTAGAGGGGGCCGGCCCAGGTGTTGTCCATGATGACGATGGCGCCGTGCGCATGGGCTGCCTTCACTATGGCGGGAATGTCCTGCATTTCAAAGGTGAGGGAGCCCGGAGCCTCCGTATAGACGACTCTCGTGTTCGCCTTGATGAGAATGTCCATGTCTGCGCCGATGCGCGGGTCGTAGAATGTCGTTTCCACGCCGAAGCGGCGAAGGATGGTTTCACAGAACATTCTCTGCGGACCATAGACGCTGTCGGGCATGAGCACATGATCGCCCGCGCCCACGAAGGCGAGAAGCGACTGCGTGCATGCGGAAAGGCCGGAGCTCGTCACCATGGCTCCCGCGCCCTGTTCCAGGCGGTTCACGGCGTCGCACAGGGCAAAGGCGTTTTCCGTGCCGAGAGCTCCGTAGCAGACGTTGCGGAATTTGGCATCTCCGGCTTCGTTGGCGTCGAATTCCTCCAGCGTGGGAGAAACAATGGTGGAGGCACGATGCACAGGCATGTTGACGGGACCGCCGACACGCAGAGGGGCGCGCCCGGCATGAACCAGAATGGAGGCATCCTTCATGTTACTTCGCCTCCGCTGGAGGAGTGATGAGCAGCATTCCCGAGCCGCTTTTCACGGATTTTTCGGGCGCGGGAGCGACGGCGTCGTTTTTCGAGGGGGGCATGATGAGCGGCATGCCGCCTTCTGACGGCATGACCTTTCCACCGTCGCCGGCGCCGCGCATGGCCTTCATCATTTCGCTCATGTCGGGCATGCTCATGGAGCCCCCGTGTCCGGCGGAAAACGCCTTCCATTCATCGAGACTGATGGTCCCGTCGCGGCTCGTGTCTATGATGTCGAAGGCGTTGCGGCTGAGGTTAGGTCTTGCGGCGGAAAGTTCTTCCCATGAGAGACTTTTGTCGTGGTTCGTGTCCATCTGATCGAAGCGTTCCGCAGGATCGGAGGGACGGACGGTCATGCCGTCCCCGGCGCCCGGCATGGCAAGCGCGGGCATGACGGAACAGGAAAGTGCGAGAATGAGGGCCGCAGCCCCGGAAGCAGCGATATGCATGAATGCACCTCTTGAGAGCGTTGTTGGAAAACATGATTCTTTTAATAAAGCGGCCGGAGCCGCCTGCAGAAATTCCGTCCGCAGAAGCGGAAAGGAAATCCCGCACGCTGCCTTGTCGTCCAGCGGTCCGAAGCGGAGAACGGGCCGGAGCACGGCAGAACGATCCTGAAAGGGGCGGACGTCGTCCGTCTTTCGTTTTTCGAGGGCAGAATGACATGAGCGCGGAGCAAGTGCAAGCAGGTAAGACGGCATCTTGCCATTCCCGCTGTTATGTTACAATATCGGCGCGGAGGCTGCATGATACGTCCTTTTTGCAACGATGACGCGGAAGAGGTGGTTCGCGTATGGTTTGAAGCATCCCTGGAGGCGCACGGGTTCATTCCCCGTTCGTATTGGGAAGCCGCGGTTGAGGACATGCGTACGCTTTATCTTCCCATGAGTGATGAAATCGTGGTGCATACAGACGATGAGACCGGAAGAATCGATGCCTTTCTGGCCTTTGTCGACACGTATCTTGCCGCACTCTTCGTCGCTCCCCGCGCGCAGGGAAAAGGGCTCGGAAGCAGGATGTTCCGCATTGCGGGCCGGATGCATCCGGAGCTGACGCTCAGCGTATACAAGGAAAATGAGCGGGCCGTGTCGTTTTATCGCAGGAGAGGTCTGGTCGTGCTTCAGGAGCGCGTGGAGGAAAGGACGGGGCATAGGGAGCTTGTCATGGGCCGCCCGGAGCATGCCGACGGACAGGCTCTCGTCTGAGCGTCCGGCGTTCTGCCGTTCTTGTGCCTGTGAAAAAGACACGATTCTGCGGCCGGGGCATTCACAACCATTAAATGATGATTCAGGTTCGATTATGGAATATCAGTTGGACAGGAAAGACGGGGGACTGCGTCGCCTGACGATGGTCTTTTCGCCTCAGCAGGTGCTTGCGGCGTGGAAAAAGGCGGCCTTGCCGTTCGGCGCGTCATTCCGCATGGCCGGCTTTCGTCCGGGGAAGGCTCCTCTGGAGATTCTGGAGAAGCGTTTTTTTCAGCAGATTTCCGAGGCCGCTACGGACGCGCTCGTGAGCTCCGGGATTGATGAGGCGCTTTCCAGGGAGGCGCTCGTTCCCGTTGCCGGGCTCACGTACGAAGGGGAAAACGCCAGACGGGGAGAAGAGTTCCGGTTCAGCGTGGAGTTCTGCGTCCTTGAGGACCGTGAGCTGCCTGATCTGGAATCCATCCGGATAAACGAAGAGGAACCGCAGGCGGACCCCGTGCAGGAGTCGCTGTTCATTCGCGACATTCTCGGTCGTGCGGCCAGAAGGGTTCCCGTGACCGAGGGGCGGCCGCAGGACGGCGACATCGTGCAGGTGGAAGTGACGGGCAAGGTGGACGGCCGCACCGTGGCGGGCATGAACACCGGTTCCTGCAGGATGAGGCTCATGCCGACAAGGCCGGGAGAAAAGACTCCCGATCTTGATCCCGTTGTCCGCGGTCTCTGCATAGGTGAAACCGGCACGGGCACGACCCCCTGTCCC
>NZ_CAJJIC010000045.1 GCF_905187505.1 uncultured Mailhella sp. | reverse complement strand
GGCAGCCATCAAGGTGCGGGAAAAGCTCGGCATGAAGATGCGGGAGTGCAAGATACGAGGGGGTGTTCATGATGTTCGCTCCTTTGCGGACTATACGGCGAGACGCCCGTTCAGGCAATCGGGAAAAGCGGGGAGACGCGTGCCGGCCCCGCCGTGAAGCGGCGGAGGACGCTTGACCTTTGCCCTGTCCCTCCCGTATAGGATATGGACGAACTTGGAGAGAAAGACCCCGGAGGTTTGCCATGTTTGGTATAGGAATGCAGGAACTTCTCGTCATCCTTGTGCTCGTGCTGGTCATATTCGGCGCGAAGCGTCTGCCGGAAATCGGCGGCGGCCTCGGTCGCGCCATCCGCAATTTCCGTCAGGCCGCGTCGGAGCCCGATGAAATCGACATCACGCCCAAGAAGGACCAGGCCAAGACCGACGACGAAGACAAAAAGGCTTAAGCTCCTGCCGGGAATGCTCATGACGGTCGAACAGATTTCCGTTTTTGTGGAGAACAGGTCGGGGCAGCTCGGCGACGTGACCCGCGTGCTGGAAGCTGCCGGCATCAACATCCGTGCGCTGTCTCTTTCGGACACGACGGATTTCGGCGTGCTGCGCCTCATGGCCGACGACACGCAGAAGGCGAAGGCCGCGCTTGCCGCGGCAGGGTTCACCGTGGGCAGCACGCCCGTGGTGGCCGTGGACGTGGAAGACACGCCGGGCGGACTCGGCCGTGTGCTCCGCGTGCTTTCCGTGCACGGCATCAACGTGGAATATCTTTATGCCTACACGCAGCGCGAATCCACGCGCGCCACGATCATTTTCCGCTTCGACAGAACGGAAGAGGCCGTGAACGTGCTGCAGCAGCGAGGCATCCGCGTGCTCGGACCGGATGAAATAGCCGACAGACGCTGATACGTCCCTTCGGCATGAGACATGTTCATGAAGGCCCCGGCTGTCCGGGGCTTTTTTGTGTCCGTCGGTGCGGCCTGCCTTTTTCCGTCACGCGCGCGGCGTTTCGTGAGCGGCGGTGTTCTGCGCGGCCTGTCTTGCCAGCGCCTTTCTTGCCCGCTTGTTCGGGTGCGCGGCCGCATCTTCCTTCCTGCGACGGCGTTCTTCCGCCTCTTTCGCCAGTCTTTCCGCTCTTTCCGCCTTTTGGGCGGCTTTTTTTAGCTCCGCTTCTTTCTGCTGCGCGAGCGCTTCCTTCATGCTCAGAATGCAGCCGCACCATTTCTGACGGTAGAGGCCGAGCTCTTTCGACATGGCGATGCCGTCCCACCACCACGGCCGGAAGTCCCGGTAAAGAAAGGCGGAGCCGGTTTCCACGGCCGCGCGCCTTGCTTCTTCCGCAATGGCTTCGTGGTGCTGATGGCGGGAGTAGAGCAGACTCGTGGTGAAGGCGTCGAAGTCATGTTCGCGGGCGAGAGCGGCCGTGCGTTCCATGCGCGGACGGTAGCAGAGGCGGCAGCGTTCTCCCGGCCGGAGAACGCCGTTCAGTGCCCGTGACCAGCGTCCGGGATTGACGGGCAGACCTTCCTCCAGAAGGGGCACGTTCAGACGTATTGCCGCCTCGCGCATGGCGTCGCGTCTTTTTTTCCATTCGTCCGCAGGATGGATGTTCGGATTGAAGAAGAAGGCCGTGGGGTCCCAGCCTTCGTCGCGAAGATGCACGATGGGCATGAGGGAACAGGGACCGCAGCACACATGAAGAAGAATGCGGGGCATGAACCTAGTCCTGATGTTTTGCGTTGCCGTGGGAGGCGCCTGCGGTTCGTTGTAGCGCGAACGGACGCTGGGAGCCAGCATTTTTCGGAAGCCGGCAGACGCGGCGCTTCGAAGAAGCGCACAGGGAACAGCCCAAGATGCCGCCGAAGCGCGGATGATCGTCCGTTTTTGCGGTGCGGCCTTTTCCTGCGCAGGGACGAAAAAAGGCGGCCGGAGCCGCCTTTTTTCATGACCGCGGACGGAATCAGCGGTTGTATTCGCGGGAAATCTTGAAGAGCACGGGGCTGAGCAGCAGCAGACCGATGAGGTTGGGCACGGCCATGAGGGCGTTGAGCACGTCGGCGATGTCCCACACAAGATCGAGCGTCATGAGCGCACCCAGGGGAACGACGCACACGAAGATGATGCGGAAGGGCTTGAGCGCCTTGTCGCCCAGAAGATAGATCCAGCAGCGTTCGGAGTACACGCACCAGCCGAGGATGGTGGAGAAGGCGAACATGGCGAGGCAGATGGATACCATGATGGAACCGATGCCGGGCAGGGCGGACTCAAAGGCCGCGGCCGTGAGGGGAGCGCCGGAAAGCGCGCCTTCCACGTTCCAGAGACCGGAACAGAGAATGGTCAGACCCGTCATGGTGCAGACGATGATGGTGTCGATGAACGGTCCGAGCATGCCCACGTAGCCCATGGCCACGTGGTCGTCGGTGGTGGCCGTGGCGTGAGCCATGGCGGCGGAGCCGAGGCCCGCCTCGTTGGAGAATATGCCGCGAGCCACGCCCATCTGCAGGGCCAGCATGACGGTGGAACCGGCAAAGCCGCCTGCGGCCGCGGTGCCGGTGAAGGCGTCGTGGAAGATCATGGCGAACACGCCGGGCACCTTGTCGATGTTTGTGGCGATGACGACGAGGGAACAGATGATGTAGACAATGGACATGAAGGGTACGAGCTTGCTCGATACCGATCCTATGCGGGACACGCCGCCGATGATGACGATGGCGATGAGCACGAACATGACCACGGCGGAGACGACCGGCGGAACGCCGAAGGAGGCGTGCAGGGCGTCGGCTATGGAGTGGGACTGCGTCATGTTGCCGATGCCGAAGCCGCAGATGCCGCCGAACAGCGCGAACAGCGTGCCGAGCCAGGCCCATTTTTTGCCGAGGCCGTTCTTGATGTAGTACATGGGGCCGCCCACCACATGGCCGGCGGGAGTGACTTCACGATACTTCTGGGCGAGCACGGTTTCCGCATACTTGGTGGCCATGCCCACCATGGCGGTGCACCACATCCAGAACAGGGCTCCGGGGCCGCCGGTGAAGATGGCGGTGGCCACGCCTGCAATGTTGCCCACGCCCACGGTGGCGGCGAGCGCCGTCATGAGCGCCTGAAACGGGGAGAGTTCTCCATGCACGTTCGAATTCTTGGCACGTCCCTTCCAGGTGAGGCGGAAGCCTTCGCCGAGACGCGTCCAGGGCAGGAATCTCAGTCCGAAGGTGAGATAAAGCCCCGTTCCAAGAATCAGAGCCATCATGACCGGGCCCCAGACGTAGCCGTCCAGCACCTTGATGAATTGGGAGAACTCTTCCATAACGTCAACTCCTCGCCCCAGTTCGGTTGGTTAGAGCATGTTCAGCCTATCCCTCCCGGATGTCTGCCCCGCGCATCGGCCCGCCCGGAACTGGCTCGGTGATCCGACAGCTGTATGAAAACGGAGAATGCTCTTATTTACATTTATGTTGATATCATCGGAAAATCAAATATGGCAAGAAAAAATATAATACGTCGATTGCCTGTGAAAAATAACTCAATTTGTTGATGTCAGTGGCTTTTGAAGGGTGGAATGCCTTGTGGGACAAAACGGCATGAAAAATACAAAAATGTGAAAGCGTATAACGGCCGGTTCCGGCAAGAGACACGGTCGTGTCCCGGAAGATGGACGGATGAAGGCAATGCTCCGGTCCGAATGGGCTTGAGCCGAGGCTTTACAGGAAAGGCGGCGTACCCTAATACCGAAAGAAGATCCCATCTGTTCCGCAAGAGGTTTTTTGCATATGTTCGACGTTCTTTATATCAATCTGGTCTGGCTGCTGGCCGGATTCGTCAACAGCGTGACGTCCTTCGGCGGCAATCTGTTTGCCGTGCCGCTGCTCACGCTGGTGATGGATGCCAAGACGGCCATCATTCTCGGCTGCTTTGTGGGAACGGCCATTACGGTGACCATAGCGCTGTTCTATCATCGCGAGCTTCCGAAGCTGGAATTTCTTCTGGCCTGTCTCGGCAGCGTGGCGGGAATTCCTCTCGGCATGATCATTCTGAAGGCGGCGCCCTCGAACATCGTGCTTCTCGCCTGCGGAAGCATTCTGCTTCTGTTTCTTCTCTGGCAGGCCGTGGCCGGGCGCATGCACGGGGCCTTCAGAATCCCCCTGTAGTGCATCGTTCCCATGAGCGTGGTGTCCGGCATTCTGCTCGGAGCCACCAGCATGGGAGGGCCCATTCTTGCCATGTACGCCGTCATGCGGGGATGGAGCAAGGAGATCACGCTTTCCGTATTGAACAGCATGGCTGCTCTGGTCATGCTCTGCCTGATGGTTTTTCAATGGAAAAGCGGCCTGTATACGCCCGAGATTCTGCATGACGCCCTGTGGGCGACCCCGTGCACGGTGGCGGGCGTGCTCGTGAGCATACCCGTCATACGCCGTCTCGATACGCGCATTTTCCGCATGCTCGTGCTCGCCATGCTTGCATTTTCCACGGTCGTGCTGTTTGTGAAGGGGCTGACGGCCTGATGTCGCGTCCGTTGCCCGTCTGCGTGCGGAGAGTCTTTTCCGCGCGCGGCAGTGTTCGTCGTGTCCGGGGCACAGGCGGGAAGGGCGTTCGCCGGAACGCGTGCGTTCTCTCATTTCTGAGCCGTGCGGCCTGCGGATGAAAAGCGTTTTCTTCCGTGCCGTGCATAAGCGGCGGATGCTGTCCGAGGGCCGAGGCGCTCATGAAAAAGAAAACCCCTGCCGTCCGGGAAGGGAAGGCAGGGGGAAGAGGTCGATGCGTCCTTCTCCCCGGAGAAGGGGAAGAAGGACGCTGCGCAGCGGTTAGAATATGCCGTGAACCTGACCGGTTTCGGTATCCACGTCCACGCGGCGGAAGGCGGGATTGGAGCCGGTGCCGGGCATGAGCGAGATCTTGCCGGAAACGGGAACCACGAGACCCGCGCCGCCGTAAAGCAGCACGTCGCGAATCTTGAGACGCCAGCCGGAAGGTTCGCCCTTGAGGTCGGGATTGTCGGAGAGGGAGTACTGGGTCTTCACCATGCACACGCCGAGCTCGGAAGCGTCGGGACGTGCCTGCATTTCGGCGAGGCGGCTTTCGGCTTCGGGGCTGTAGTCCACGCCGTCCGCGCCGTACACGTCGCGGGCGATCTTCTCGATGCGATCCTTGAAGGGCGCGTTCCAGTCGTAGAGCGGACGAAAGTCGGTCTTTTCGTTGCAGGCGTCCATGACGGCGTCGGCCAGTTCCAGCGCGCCTTCGCCGCCGTGCTCCCAGTGCGTGGAAACGGCCACGCGTGCGCCTTCGGCTTCGCAGATTTCACGAATGCGGGCGATTTCCGCAGGCGTGTCGGTGACGAAGGCGTTGATGCACACCACGGGAGAGGTGCCGGACTTCTTGATGGTGCGGATGTGATGAAGAAGGTTGCAGCAGCCCGCTTCCACGAAGCCCACGTTTTCCTGACGGTATTCTTCGGGCAGAGCGCGTCCGGGACGGGGCAGGGGAGCGCCGCCGTGGCTCTTCAGGGCGCGAACGGTGGCCACGAGCACGGCCGCGTCGGGGGCAAGGCCGCTGTAGTGGCACTTCAGGTTCCAGAACTTTTCATAGCCGATGTCCGCGCCGAAGCCGGATTCCGTGACATGGTACTCGGAGAGCTTGAGGCCGAGCCTGTCGGCGATGACGGAGCTCTGGCCGAGAGCGATGTTGGCGAAGGGGCCGGCGTGCACGAACACGGGCTGACCCTCGATGGTCTGAATGAGGTTGGGCTTGATGGCGTCGATCATCCAGGCGGCCATGGCTCCGGCAACCTGAAGATCTTCGGTGGTCACGGGTTTGCCCGCTCTGTCATAGGCCACGATGATGCGGCCGAGCCTTTCGCGCATGTCCTTGAGGTCTCGGGCCACGGAAAGAATGGCCATGACTTCGGAGGACACGGAAATGTCGAAGTGCGAGGACATCATGAAGCCGTCGGACTTGCCGCCCATGCCGATGACCACGTTGCGCAGGGCCTGGCAGCAGAAGTCGATGACCCAGTTCATGCGCACGTTGGTGGGATCGATGTTCAGACGGGGCTGGCCGGAAAGACGGAGCAGCTTTTCGTCGTCGTAGTTGCGTTCGTGCTGCATCCTGGCGGTGAGCGCGACCATGGCCAGGTTGTGGGCGTTGGTCACGGCGTTGATGTCGCCGGTGAAGCCGAGGGAATACTGCGTGAGGGGGATGCACTGGGAAAGGCCGCCGCCCGCCGCGGAACCCTTGGTGCCCATGGTGGGACCGCCGGAGGGCTGACGGATGGCCGCGGAAACCTTCCGGCCGCGTCTGGCAAGACCCTGCACAAGTCCGATGGTGGTGGTGGACTTGCCTTCTCCGAAGGGAGTCGGGGTGATGGCCGTCACGTCGACATACTTACCGTTGGGGCGGTCCGCCAGACGGGAGAGCACGGACTGATAGTCCACCTTGCCCATGACGTGGCCGTAGGGGAGCAGTTCCTTGTCTTCAAGGCCGAGCTCTCTGCCGATCTGGTAAATGTCTTTCATGCGGGATTCCGCGTCCTGGGCGATTTCCCAGTCCGCGTGCTGCTTGGGATCCAGAGCCATTGTCCGTTCTCCTTGTGGTTGGGGGTTCGTCTGTGGTTATACGGCGTGGCGTCGTTTAGCTCAAGCGGTTTTTCTTTCGTCGCGCATGGGCGAAAAGACAGGGAAACTGCCTGCGGCAGAGGGGGTCGCAGGGGCGTCCGTCATGAGAGGGCAAGCGGCCTTGCCCGACGGGGCTCCCCCTCTCCGGTTGCCAGTGACCGTTCGCTGGCGTATGAAGGCGGAAAAGAAAAGGGGGAATCATGAGAGAAAGCACGCTTCGCCTGCTGGAAGAGATGCAGGTCAACGAGAAGACGGACAGCGAGATTTATACCGGACTCGCCCGGCGCGTCGGGGGCGAAAACGGCGAGGTGCTTCGCCGCATGGCCGCAGATGAGGCAAGGCACTGCGAAGTGTGGGGCCGCTATACCGGGAAGAAGGCGGAGGCAAAGCGCATCAAGGTGTTTCTTTACAGCCTGATGGGCTGGATTTTCGGGCTTACCTTTGTGATCAATCTTCTGGAATCCGGCGAGAACGGCGCGGGAAACCGCTATGCCGGACTTGTTGAGGATGTGCCCGAGGCGAAGGGCATCATGGAGGAAGAAGAGGTTCACGAACGCCGTCTGGCCGACATGGTGGATGAAGAGCGCCTCAAGTACATAGGCAGCATGGTGCTCGGTCTCAACGACGCGCTCGTGGAGCTCACCGGCGCGCTGGCCGGATTCACGCTTGCGCTCGGCAGCAACGCCACCGTGGGGCTGGCGGGATTCATCACCGGCGTTTCGGCCACGCTTTCCATGGCCGCTTCCGAATACCTTTCCAAGAAGGCCGAGCCCGGGGAAAAGCATCCGCTCAAGGCCGCCGTCTATACCGGCATAGCCTACATGATCACGGTGGCGCTGCTTCTTCTGCCCTACGGCGTATTCACGTCGCCTTATCTTGCGCTGGTGTTCTGTCTGTTCAACGCGGCCTGCATCATCTGTCTGTTCACCTTCTTCGTTTCCGTGGTGCGGCGCGAACCCTTCCGTCCGCAGTTCCTGGAAATGCTTTCCATAAGCTTCGGCGTGGCGGCCATTTCCTTCTTCATCGGCTGGGCCGCCAAGACATGGATGGGCATAGATATGTAGTCGTTCCTGCGGCAAAGGCATGACAAAGGCGGGGCAGAAGCTCCGCCTTTTTTTCATCCTGATAACGGCACGATGCTGCGGGAGAGTTCGGGGATTCGTTCCGTTCCCTATGCCGTGCCGCCGCGGCTTTTTCCGCCGGAAGGCACCGAGAAAAGGAGCGGGGGGAACGTCTTCCTCTGGAAAGGTTGCCCGGACGATTGCACCGTCGTTTTTCTTGCCCTCATCCCGTACTCCGCCCTCTGTCAAAAGCCTTCCGCAACCTGCCGTTTCCCGCAACCAAAGGTTGCCGAAAGCACGTGACAAGGGAAAATATAGTATGCTAATTTACTGAAATAACATGGATGCAACTGAAAGTTGCCGAAAAGGAAACTTCCGGTTGGTGGAGTCTCGGAGGTTATGGCGTTAAAGCTTGACCGTCACATACGGCGGCCTGGCGTCATGGGGCCTTTTCCCGTCCGAGGCGGACGGGAGATGGCGGGCTGTTTCCAGTCGGAACGCTTCGCCGTCGACAGGTCGCGGGAGCGAGCCTGCCGTTCCACCCTGGCAACGTGCCATAAAACCACAGGAGTTCTCCTATGAACAGGAAAACGTTGGCCGCTTGCGCGGCTCTGGCCCTGACCCTTGGTTTTTCCACCCTTGCCGAAGCCGGATGCAGCGCTGAAGAGGCGCAGCAGAAGGCCAATGCCTTCGCCCAGACCATTCAGGAAGTCTCTCAGAAGGATCCTGAAAAGTATGCGAAGGTCATGCAGGAGCTTCAGCCCGAACTGCTTCAGCTTCAGCAGAAGCAGGACATGGACGCCTTGTGCGTCTTCTACGACAAGGCGATGGATCGCCTGAAGTAGGCCGTTCCGGAAGCTTCGGCTCCAGAACATGACATTGCGGCCGGACGCGCCGTGCGAAAGCTCTGCCGTGCGTCCGGCCATGCTTGAATTTAAGGTTGTATCATGTATGACCGGCGGCGAATCCGCCTCCGGGCGATGTTCACGTTTTCCTGCAAGAACGCGCAGGTTCAGTCTGAGACGGTCAGGCGGAGACGCTCCGGTCAGGAATGTTGTCAGTCCATGGAATCACATGAGGAAAGATCTCCAGCTATACGGAAAAATTCAGGCCAGACGCAAGGCTCTGGGGCTTTCACAGGAGGAGCTTGCCCAGCGCATGGGTGTTTCGCGGCAGTCCGTCACGAAATGGGAGACCGGTCTTTCTGCTCCCGATCTTGACCGGCTGGTGGAACTTGCCGACACGCTGGGAGTCAGCCTCGATTATCTGCTGAGAGATCAGGCGGAGATGTCCGACGTGCCTGCGGAGCCGGGAGAGGCCGTTCTCTCGGAGAGCCCGTCGGAAGAAAGGGGGGAAAGACCCGCGGCAGCCGCCGCTTCCTCGAGCGCCGCGGCGCATCATATCGCGCTGGCCGCCGGGGTGCTGCTTTTCCTCATAGGCGCGGGCGGCCTTCTTGTCATGTGGATTTATTCCGAGCTTTTCCCCGTGCAGCTTGTGGACGGGCGGGGCGGCGTGCACACCGGATTGTGGGGCTATGTGCTCGCAAGAGACGTGAAGGCGCTTTTCTGGGCCGCGCTTGCGGCTGCGGCGGCAGGACTCGCGCTTGTGGGTTGCTGCCTGAGAAAGGGCCGGTCGTAGCTTTTTGTAACAATGTCCCGCAGGGCCTTTTCAGGGCCTCGCAGGTCGCGCATGGGATGAACGCGCAGCACGGGGACGGGGCCGTGCGTTTCTGCTGGTCGTCGCTTCCGCGGAGGCGGCGTTTTTTGTCCGTCACGGGAGGCTGGGCGGACGAGTCCGGGCCTGCGGCGAGGTGCTCAGACCAGCTCTTCAAGAGTGTTGAGCAGCTGTTCGCTGAGTCCTCCGCCGAACATGGGCGAGCCGAACAGCGCACGGCGCTGATCCACGAGCAGTTCCTTCGGGAGCATTCCCGGAGCGGAGTCGGCCAGCGTGTCGGCAAGGCGTCTGGCCAGAAGCCAGCTGCGCGCTCCCTGAAAGAACAGGGAAAAGGCTTCTTCGAAGTCGCGTCTGCGTTCGTTCCAAAGTCGCAGGCGGCGCTTGTCCGGCGCAAGGCTGAGCGTGGTGGAAATCGCGGCGTTCAGGCTGTTGAACTGCGCGCCGGGGACGCCGGATCTCCAGCCGAGAAGCCAGGAGTTGCGGGGAAAAAGCAGGCCGAGTTCCCGGGCGAGGGAAAGCAGACTGTCGAGCGAGGCGCGCGAGGCAAGAAGCACGTCGTCCTCCCATTGTACCGGCAGGTCATGAAAATCCAGAGGCGGCAGTCTGTTCAGGTCCGGTGCGGCACCGCACCAGCATCGCAGGATGTGGGCAAGCCAGATTCCCGCATGTTCGGAACCGGGAAAGGCGCCGGAGGGCGTTTCCAGATGGCTGTAGCTCAAAAGCCACTGCCCGCGACCGTATTCGCCGGTCACGGCGCAGGGACGTCCGTCGAGTATCGAGGGGCGCAGCCTGACTCCGTACATGGCGTCCCATTCGGAAAGAATGTCGGCGGGCATGGAGGAAAAGGGCATGTCGGCCACATAGAGATCAGGACCGGGAGCCCGGTAGCGGGCGAGCACCTGCACGGGGCCGGGCTCGTCGGGTTCACAGAAGCGTCCGGGCCACCATACGGGAAGAAGCGCGTTCTTTCCGGCGAGGGAGGGCGGCACGAGCCCGCTGCTTTCGGAAAGTTCGCAGCTGAGATGACCGGACACGAGATGCTGGAGACGGTCCGGCATGCCGTCGCGGTTCCACGGACACAGACCGAGCCCGTCGGCAAGCGCGAGTCCCGCGCCTCCGCAGAATCCGACATAGAACCCGCCGTTCTTCACGAAGCGGCGCACGGCTTCCGCTCCGGAAGGACCGAGGGCCTCGGCCTTGCGCCGCGCGGAACCTCCGGGCACCATGAGCATCTTGCCAGACAGACCGGTCTGGGCTATGTCTAACCCTTTGAGTACACGGAAGGGAATGCCCGTCGAACGAACGGCGTGCAGCAGCAGATATCCCCAGATATGGGATGCGTCCCACAAGATGGCAATCATGTCTTCCCTCCGTGCTTATGCATACGCACAAGCCGCCCGTTCGGCAAGAGAAGGGACGGCGGAAGAGGCATGCCGGGCATGCCCCGGCTGCGGAGTGTAGCCGCCTGCAAGGGCCGGCAGAACGCCGCATTTTCCGTCGAAGAGGCGCAGACCTGCGCCGTCCCGTTGCGGGAGGGCGGACATTTTAACTCACTGGAGCCTTGAAATGCTGTCCAAAGCCTATGAACCGCAGGAAGTGGAAGCTCACTGGCGCAAGCACTGGGAAGAGGCCAAGACCTTCACGCCCGACCTGTCCGCCCCCGGCGACCCCTATTCCATTGTCATTCCTCCGCCCAACGTCACGGGCATTCTGCACATCGGCCATGCCCTGAACCAGACGCTTCAGGACATACTCTGCCGCCATGCCCGTCAGAAGGGCAAGAACGTCTTGTGGATTCCCGGCACCGACCATGCGGGCATCGCCACGCAGAACGTGGTGGAGCGCGCTCTTGCCAAGGAAGGCAAGTCCCGTCACGACGTGGGACGCGAAGCCTTCATCGAACGCGTCTGGGAATGGAAGAAGCAGTACGGCGGACAGATTCTGGAGCAGATCAAGGAACTCGGCTCCTCCGTGGACTGGACGCGCGAAGCCTTCACCATGGACGACAACCTCGCCCGCGCCGTGCGCAAGGTGTTCGTGCAGCTCTACAAGGAAGGGCTCATCTACAAGGGCAAGTACATCGTCAACTGGTGTCCTCGCTGCCATACCGCCCTTGCCGACGACGAAGTGGATCACATCGACTCCAAGGGCTCGCTCTGGCACGTGCGCTATGACTTCGCCGACGGCTCGGGTTCCGTGACCATCGCCACCACCCGTCCCGAGACCATTCTCGGCGACTCCGCCGTGTGCGTGCATCCCGACGACGAACGCTACGCCGCCTTCGTGGGCAAGAAGCTCATCGTGCCCGTGGTCAACCGTGAGGTTCCTCTCATCGCCGACCGCTACGTCGACCGCGAGTTCGGTACCGGCTGCCTCAAGGTCACGCCCTGCCATGATCCCAACGACTGGAAGCTCGGCCACGCCCACAATCTGGAATTCATCCAGGTCATCGACGACAACGGCAACATGTGCATGAGCGACGTGTGCGGCCGCTACGCGGGCATGAGCCGCGAGGAATGCCGCAAGGCCATCGTGGAAGAGCTGCGCGAAAACGGGCATCTCGTGAAGGAAGAGCCTCTCACCCACAGCGTGGGCTGCTGCTACCGCTGCAAGACCGTCATCGAGCCCTATGTTTCCGATCAGTGGTTCGTGGCCATAAGTAAGATGGCTCCCGCCGCCCGCGCCGCCGTGCCGGACAAGATCAAGATCTATCCTGAAAGCTGGACCAAGACGTACTACAACTGGCTGGACAACATCCGCGACTGGTGCATCAGCCGTCAGATCTGGTGGGGACACCGCATTCCTGCGTGGACCTGCGCCGACTGCGGCGAACTCATCGTCGCCGAGGAAGATCCCACGGTGTGCCCCAAGTGCGGAGGCAAAAAGCTGGAGCAGGATCCCGACGTGCTCGACACGTGGTTCTCTTCCGCTCTCTGGCCCTTCTCCACCATGGGCTGGCCCGAGCATACCGAAACGCTCAAGAAGTACTATCCCACCAGCGTGCTCGTCACGGCCTTCGACATCCTGTTCTTCTGGGTGGCCCGCATGATCATGATGGGTCAGCACTTCATGGGCGAAGTTCCCTTCCGCGAGGTCTACATCCATGCTCTCGTGCGCGACGCCCAGGGCCGCAAGATGTCCAAGTCTCTCGGCAACGGCATCAACCCGCAGGACATGATACGCAAGTACGGCGCGGATTCCCTGCGCTTCACGCTGGCGGCCTTTGCCGCCATGGGGCGCGACATCAGAATGTCCGAGGAGCGCATCGAAGGGTACCGCCACTTCGTGAACAAGGTGTGGAACGCGTCGCGCTTCGCCCTCATGAACCTGCCTGAACAGGGCGAGCCGAAGGCCGTCGACCTCGGTGCCATCAAGGGCCTGCACAACAAGTGGATTCTCAACCGTCTCGAGGAAGTCAAGGCGGAAGAGGACGCCGCTCTCGAAAGCTATCGCTTCAACGACGCGGCCCAGTGCGTATACAAGTTCCTGTGGAACGAGTTCTGCGACTGGTACCTTGAACTCATCAAGGCCGACATGAAGGAAGAGGGCGAAGCGAAGGAAGAGGCCCAGTACGTGCTCTATACCGTTCTGCGCGAAATTCTCCTTCTGCTGCACCCCATGATTCCCTTCGTCACCGCCGAGGTGTGGAATGCTCTGCCCGGCCATGAAGGCACGGACATCGCCACGCAGCTCTATCCCGAATTCCGTCCTCAGTGCGTGAAGAGCCGCGAGTCCGACGACATGGTCTTTTTGCAGGAGGCCATCAGCGCCATCCGCACCATCCGCGCGGAACTCAACATCAAGCCTTCCTACAAGCTCAGCGTGGTACTGCGTCCTGCAAGCGACGAGCAGTCCGCACTTCTTGAGGCAAATCGCGGATTCTTCGATCTGGCGAGGCTCGAGAGCCTCACCATCGACAGAAACGCCCATGCGCCCAAGGCCTCGGCCAGCAACGTGGTGCGCGGCTGCGAAGTCATCGTGCTGCTTACCGGCGCGGTGGACTTCAAGGCGGAGCTTGCCCGTCTCGACAAGGAAATCGGCAAGGTCGACAAGGATCTTGCGGCTCTTGACGCCAAGCTTTCCAATGAAAACTTCGTCAAGCGCGCTCCTGCCGATCTCGTGGAATCCGAAAAGGCCCGTCATGCCGACCTTATCGACAAGAAGGCCAAGATGCAGGCACTTCAGATCCGCTTCAAGGAAGCCATGGAAGAATAGCCCCATGAGGGCTTCCACAGCCTGAAACCTCTTCATGCGCCCCCGCTCCGCTTTCGGAGCGGGGGCGTTTTTCGAGCATCCAGGCTCAGGCCTGCATGACACAAGCGGCTCGTGGCCGAAACCGCCGCGTTGGTCCGGAGATGCGGCGTGTCCTTTGCCTGCCGGGAACGGCTCGCAGAAAGAGGCACGGTGAAATCCCCGACGGAGCCGGGAAGGCCGCGCTTCGGAAAATGCGGCGCCGGGTACTGTTCATCGGGGACCGTGAGGTCTATATTTTTGAGCGGATGCCTGTTTCAGGGCTGTCGGACTGTGCGGCGTAGGCCCTTCAGGCGAGGACGAATTTCAGACTGACGGAGCAGTGATGAAGCGTTTTGTCGTGGATGAAAAGGTTTTTGAGACTCTGCCCGGCTACTGCCTCGGCGTGGTGGCGGCCCGGGGGCTGGACAATGCCTGCGAAAGCGGAACCGTAGCCCGGATGCTGGAGGAAAGCGCCGCGGGATTTGCGGAGAAGTTCCGGGACGTGAACGTGCGGGAGCTTCCTTCCGTTGCCGCATACCGCGCGGCATTCACGAAGCTAGGGATGAACCCCAACAAGTTCATGTGCTCCATCGAAGCTCTGATGAAGCGGGTGCAGAAGAGCGGTCATCTGCCGCACATCAATCCCGTGGTGGATCTCGGCAACGCGTTTTCTCTCCGCCATCAGCTTCCCATGGGGGCGCACGACGTGGACAGGCTGGAAGATTGCGGCATGGCCGTACGATTTTCCACGGCGCAGGATCATTTTCTCGGCATGGGGGAGGAAAAGGTTGAAGCCGTGCCGGAAGGCGAGCTTGTGTACGTGAGCGGACACACCGTGAAGACGAGACGCTGGATATGGCGGCAGAGCGACGACGGCAGGATCACGGAAGCGACCGGCCATGTCTTTTTCCCCATCGACGGCTTTGAGGGCGTCAACGACAGGCAGGTCGCAGGCGCCCGTGACGAGCTCGCCGGATTTTTGCGGCAGGAGTTCCGCTGCGAGGTCTGGACAGGCTGGGTAGATCGCATGCACCCGGAATTCGACTTTTCCTGGACGTAGAGGAAGGATCCCGGCAATGCCTGTCGAAAAAGAAACGCCCGTGCCGTTCGGCACGGGCGTTTCCGTCATGCAGCGTCGTAAGGACTAGTCCTTCTTGCTTTTGGCTATGGCGACCACCACGCCGGAGAGGGCCAGAAGTCCTATGAGGTTGGGCAGCACCATGAGGCCGTTGAACATGTCGGACATGTTCCATACGAGGTTCACCTTGAGGCCGGAGCCGATGATGATGAACACGACGACGATGGCGGCGTAGGCCTTGACGTATTTTGCGCCGAAGAGCGCCTTCACATTGGCCTCGCCGAAGAAGTACCAGCCGATGATGGTGGAGAAGGCGAAGAAGAACAGGCAGATGGCGATGTAGATGTTGCCGAAGGAACCGAACACGGTGTCGAAGGCTATCTGGGCGAGTTCCGTGCCGGTGCTGCCGCAGTTCCACACGCCGGTGATGACGATGACAAGAGCCGTGCAGGTGAGCACGACGAAGGTGTCGATGAACACGCCCATCATGGCCATCATG
>NZ_CAJJIC010000044.1 GCF_905187505.1 uncultured Mailhella sp. | reverse complement strand
ATTTGAAATTATTTGTTTTCTATAAGCTAATCCCCTCGCTGCATAGTTACCTAAAAATTATTTTAGAATGTCATTGATTCGCATGGCTGAAATTCGCGTTCCATCAGGAGCAAGATGAGCGTAGCGTTGTGTCATGGCAAGAGAAGAGTGTCCCATCAGCTCAGAGACCGTATAAAGAGGAGTCCCCTGCTGTACAAGCCATGAAGCAAATGTGTGTCGGAGTGTATGGAAGACGACCTTTTGGCGTGGATCTGCAATTCCATCATTGAATCCAAGCTCTTTGACTATCCTGTCAAAAACTTTTGATACCTGCCCCCGCTGTCCTCCTGTTTTAGCAGGTAAAACAAGCTCTCCGGGCTGCTGGCCGTGGAATTTACCTTCGAGAACAACTTTCACTTCCGGACTCATATACGCATGACGGTTCTTGCCACTTTTAGGATCACGGATTAATAGAATTTCATTGGAGAAGTCTACGTCAGCCCAAATCAAAGCGTGAATTTCACCAGCTCTCAGTCCACAGGCAAGAGAAAGCAACGCCGTAGTGTACAAGTCAGAGGACACTATTTTCAATGCCTGAAGCAGTGTCTTCGCTTCTTCTCTGCTTAGGAAACGCATTCGGCGATTATCAAATTTTGGGATTTTGACGTTTCGAGTAGGCGGGATACCAGAGACGATACCTCGGCGATTAGCCAGATGCCAGATCTGGGAAAAAATTGCCAAAGCGTATTCGATAGTCCGAGGAGATTTCCCATCGGCAAGCATAGTCTGTTTCAGATTTTCAAGTTGCTCTTCATTGATTTCAATCAATGGCTTTTCGCCGAAGTATGGTTTCAACCACCGTGTGTATAAGTCTTCCTCTTTTTTTATCGTGCTTTCCTTTTTATGGCCTTGGGTAAGTCTGTAGGTGCTGCTCCAAAAGTCATCGACTGTGATCTTAGTAGCCCGTTCTTGAGCTTCAGCCTTTTCCGCTTCAGTCCGTTTCTTCCTTGCTTCGTCGCGAGCTTGCCGAAGAGTAACTGCCCCATTGCCTATCCGTTTGGCTTCTTTGAGCTTCGCAAGTTCTATGCGGGCTTTTGTCAGCGTCCAGCCGTCTGATAACCAACCGAGACCTTCTTCTATCTGCTTACCATCGACAGTGAAGCGGAGCGTATAATACCGATCCCGTCTCTTTCCATGCATTCGCGTTTCGTGCTCGTAGTAGCGGATGCCACGCTCCTCCGTAATCCATTTCCGACCACTCACTGTTACCTCCAGACTTCTATCGCATCAAGTGAGGTTGCCATGGGCAAAGTCACTAGTCCAGCATTCTCCCTTATTTCTCCCTAATTTTCGCGTGAAAGAGAGGTAAAGTCAATGACTCTGAACGAAGTAAATTTTGTTTATTGTATAGCATAATTATTTATAAAAATTGTATATTACCTGCTCATAGTGAAGCCGTATGAAAGTATACACCTAGAGATTCGTAATCAGTAGGTCTGGAGTTCAAGTCTCCAAGCTGGCTCCAGTGAAATTCAGGCATCCGCATTTTCATGCGGATGCCTTTTTTGTCGCGCCGCATCACCTTTCACGGAGCCCCTCTTCTTCTCATCACGGCAGCGGCATAAAAGCACAAGGCCGTCCGGCAAAAACTCGCCTGCAGGCGATCCGGGTGCTTCATTCCAGCCTCTTCCCGACCGCCCAGAGACTGCGGGCCACCTCAACCACGGAGTCTTTATCTGCCGAGGTTGAGCCTTCGTATCCAGTTGAAGGCCGTATGGTCAGAAATGCCCAGGGCCTGCGCTATGCCGTTTTTCCCCGTCACTCTGCCCTTTTTCTGCCTATAGACGAAGGCAAAATATTTCGCCTCCATTTCAGAGAGAGGCACGATTTCCCCATTCCAAAAAAAATCACCTTCCGTCAAACCGGCATGCGCGCCGGACGCCGAAGCCCGCTTCTCGGAGCCGACAGAGGGAAAATCTCCGGCATGCACCGCGCCGGTAGCCGCAGCACGCTGAAAATCTTCAAGAATGGCAAGACGTTCCATGAAATGCATCAGTTCTCTGACGTTTCCCGGCCACGGCATGGAAAGCAGACGCTCCTTTTCTTCATCCGAAAGCACGCGCCGCTTTTTTCCATACTGCTGACAATACTGGCCCAGAAAAATTTCCGCGAGGAAAAGAATGTCCCCTCTTCTCTCCCGCAGAGGAGGCACGAACAGGGATATCGTGTTGAGACGAAAATACAGGTCCGATCTCAACTTTCCATCGGCAACGGCCTTCTCAAGATTGGCGTTCGTGGCCGCAATGATTCTGAAGCGTGAATGAATCTGCTTGAGTCCGCCCACGCGACGGAACGCCCTTTCCTGCAGGATGCGCAGAAGCTTCACCTGCACGTCCATGGGGACGTCCGCGATTTCATCGAGAAAAAGCGTGCCGTTGTCGGCCAGTTCGAACAGTCCCTTCTTGGGGCCCGCCGCGCCGGTGAAGCTGCCCTTTTCATAGCCGAGGCATTCGCTTTCAAAAAGCGATGCGGGAATGGAGGAAAGATTGACGGGAATGAACTCCCCGCTCCGTCCGCTCTGATCATGGATTCGCCGCGCCAGACGCTCCTTTCCCACCCCGCTTTCTCCTATGAGAAGCACCGATGCTTCCGTAGGCGCAAGCAGATCGATGGTCTTGACCAGTTTCTTCATTTCGGGGCTGCGGAAAAAAATCGCACCGTCCCCCGGGCTCGCCATGTAGACGGGCGATCGAAGAAGGCTGTGGGAATGCGTCTGCTGCGTGCGCTGATAGCTGCCGATTTCGGAAAGAATCTGACTTGTCAGAAGCTCGCACATGCTTCTGTCCAGAATCTGGAATATGGCCTTGCGGAAATGTCCGAACGCCGACAGAAAAAACGACTCCTTCTCATCCTGCGTTATTCTGAGAACGATGCGCGCCATGTCTTCCGAGGCATCGGGAAGCGCAACGACGAGGGACGAATCCGACTCAGGCATCGGGTTCCCGCACACGTCCCCGCATTCCCAGCCTTCGGTCGCGGCAACGCATTCCCGCTTTTTTTCCTTCTCCTGCACCACGCCCCCCTGAAGCGCACCGAAGGCGGTCATGAAGGCCGACAATATGCCGTTGAAAAAAAGCGGAGCGCTTTTGACGAGCTGACGGCAGTTCAGCTCCAGAAGCGACTGAAACATCAAAAAGTAAGGGAAGTAGGGAGACGTGGCGGACGATGCGGAAAGCTCCGGCATCGGTCTGTCTTCAGGCCACAGGGCGGGGAAAAATGCGGCTGAGATTTCCGCGGCCTTTTTCTCAAAGGCTTCCGCTTCGGAAGAGCGCCCCGTCATGGTCAGAAAACGCGACAGTGCCAGACAGGTCCTCGCCGACTCAAGCGGAGCAAGACTGCCCTGAAGAATGTTCAGACTGTGTCTGAGACATGAGAGAATCTCCTCATCGTCCCGGTCTGAAGACGAAAGCAGCCGACCGGCCGACATTCTGAGAAAAATGGCCCGCAGTATCGTGTTCGACGCATTTCTCGCCCTGCGGACGGCCTCGGCCCACTCCCGGTCAGAAAAGACGGGAAGGCCCTTCTGCTCGAGCTGAAAAAGAAGCTCCGGAAGAAACGGATATCTGAGAAAATGCTCGGCGCTCACGGGCCCCAGCGTCTCGGCGGCAAGACGTGTCTCGCCGGACAGAAAATACGCAAGAGAAAGCAGCGGGCTCGGAGAATAGCTTTTGAGCCTTTCCAGAGGAACCTTCTCCTTCCAGCCTGAGCAATACAGTCCGGCTATCTCTCTGAGAGGAAGGCTTGACGGACTGCCTGCCGAAGCGGCGATGTCCCGGGCAAGGGCATACTGACAGGTCATCATGGCGCCGATGAACGCGTTTTCGATGATCGCGCAGTCCCTCGGCGTATTCTCCGCGTCAAGGAGCGTGTTCAGCCGCCAGATGTTGATGACGTTGAAGTACTTTCCGGTAAAGATATAGAACTCGCTCAGAAACGACAGCGATATCAGACGAAGCGAGGAGTCGTGAAAGTTTCTGAGCTGCCAGAAGCTTTCCTCGACCAGATGCACGTCGAAATTTCTGCCCTGCGCGTAGGACAGCGGAAGGCTGACGCATTGTATGGCGAAATGAAGGAAGGAATACGCCTTGTCGTTGCCTATGGCAAAGGCCATGCCCTTTGCCTTGAACAAAAGCGTGCTGAACTCCCTGAGTCCGCCGTAAGAAAGCAGGTGCGGAGAAACGCTGATCATGAAGGAAACGAAGCGGCCGCATCCCGCGATGTCCCTGAGACTCATGCGGCGCCTCGTGAGCACAAATATGAGCGCGGAGGCGACGGCTTTTTTTTCAATGAGGGCGAGACCGGAGGAAAACGCGCGTGCCGCAGTCCGGCACAGATGACGCAGGGCCTCGCCGTCGTTTCTGTGAAACGCGGCGGAAAGCGCAAGACACAGACTGTCGTCATCGACCTCGACCAGCATGGCCAGCGTGCGGAGCACGGGAGAAACGGCTTCCTCCCTGACCGTCATGCCTCTTCCGTCGGACGCCACGGCAAAATATCGGGAAGGAAGGTCGAGCAGCTGATCCCGTTCAAGATGCAGGATGCGGCAGGCATCGTCGGGAGACAGCCCGCCGGGAAGACAGGCACAAAGCAGAACCAGCTTTCCGGAAGCCGTGAGACGAGAATTTTCGCAGAGAAACGGTATGTTGCCGCCCGTCATGTTTTCCACCTCCCCCATCATGCATGGCGCCGGACTGATCCGGCCCGGGTCGAAAAAGGATAGCGTCCTTCCAATACTATGTAAATATTTCATGAAAAATATGCACAATATCCTGCAATCTCCCGTTGAGAAACTTTTATCCATTGAAATAATTGTACATTATTTTTGGTATGATTTTTGCTTTTTAAAGAAGAAACGAAGGAGGAAGTATGCCACAGGACGTCAACGGATTCACGGTGCATGAAACGGACGTGCTGGTCCTTGGTGCCGCGGCTGCCGGTACCGGAGCCGCGCGTGCGGCTCTTGAGGCGGGACGGCGCGTGCTGCTTGTCGATAAGGGAAAGTTTGAAAGCTGCGGAAGCATAGGCGGCGGCAACGACCACTTCATGGCGGTTCTGAACACGGACGCGCCGTTCGACACCACGGAAGACTTCATACGTTTCTATGAAAAGCCGAACTGGGGGCTGGTGCCGTCCACCATCCGAGAATGGGCGGAAATCTGCCCGCACATGATCACATTTCTTGAGAGCGTGGGAGTTGAGTTCAGGCGCAACGCCGACGGCTCATACATGAGAAGCCAGGGGTTCGGGCAGCCGGGAAGCTGGTGGATTCTCATCAAGGACGGCGAGAAGCTCAAGCCCAGAATGTCCAGGCGCATTCTGGAGATGGGGGCGGAGTGCCTCAATCACGTGCAGGTGACGAAGCTCATATCGCAGAAGGGAAGAATCGTCGGCGCCGTAGGCTTCGACGTGCTGACGGGAGAATTCCACGTCATGCTCGGAAAGGCGGTCATACTCTGCCTCGGCCCGGTGGCCGAACGCGGCTGGACCAACTCCACCGGCAATCCCTTCAACTGCATGTATCCGCCCTCGGTAACGGGCTCCCACTTCGTTCTTCCCTATGAAATGGGCGCGGAACTCGCCTGCCTCGACACGCTGCAGGGCGCGACGCTCTTTCCCAAGAGCTTCGGCTGTCCCGGCATGAACGGCATTACCGGCTCCGGCGCTCACGGGCTCAACGCCAAAGGCGAACGGTACATGGTCAACTATCATGCCATGACCGAACAGGCGCCCCGGGGCCTTCTCATGCAGGGCACCGTGCGAGAACAGCTTCGGCAGGCAGGCCCCCCCTTCTACATGGACATGCGCCACATCGACGAGGTGACGCGCGACATTCTGGACAACGACCTCATGCCCGGCGACAAGGCGACGTGGTTTGAATACTGCGCACAGAAGGGCGTGGACATCGCCAAGGCCCCCATGGAAATCGAAATAGGCTCCATCAGCATGGAAGGCCGCGTACTCAGAAACAAAAATTTCCAGAGCACGCTTCCCGGTCTTTATGTCGGATGCAGCTTCATGTCCTTCAGCGGAGCCATCTGCGGCGGCTACCTCGCCGCAAAGCACGCTGCGGAAGAAATCGCCGCCGCGCCCGTGGAATTCCTGCCGCTCGACGAAAAGGAGCTGAGCGAAGAGAAGGATCGTGTGCTCAAGCCCATGGTCGACGGAGGCGACACGCCGTACCAGCTCTTTGAATCCGCCATACACCAGGTGATGAACTACTACATGGGCTATTCGAGAAATGAAAAGGGCATGACGCACGCGCTCGCCAGTCTCGACCGCATTGAGAGCCTGACCGACGACCTGCACGCCGCCAATCTCCATGAGCTCATGCGGACCCATGAATGCCTCGATCTGCTCAAGCTCTGCCGCCTCGTCGTTCTGGCCAGCATGGCGAGAAAGGAAACCTCGCTCTGCACCATGGCCATGCGCGGCGACTATCCCGGTCCCGACAAGGAACTGGCGGACAAAATTCTCGTCATCAGAAAAATCAACGGCTCCCCCGAGTTGCGCTGGGAAGTGAAATCGGAATATCTTCGTTAGAAAGGAGCACACACCATGCCGCCAAGATTCAGTAAGGAAGTGCGGGAATATCATATCACCGACGTGCCCGTGAAAAGGCAGAGAAGGACATCCCCCTGCGAGCACGCCTGTCCCGCGGGCAACCGCATCCAGCTCGTGGAAACGCTCATAAAGGAAGGCAAAACGGACGAGGCAAGAACGGCCCTTCTTTCCCGCAATCCGTTTGCGGGCACCACGGGACGCGTATGCCCCGGATTCTGCGAGGAAAAGTGCAACCGGTGCAGCTATGACGAAGGCGTGGCCATTCGAGCGCTGGAACGATACGCCGCGGAAAAGGGCTCGCTGCCCTCGCTGCGCCCCCTGGCCGACACCGGCAAAACGATCGCCGTCATCGGCTCCGGTCCCGCCGGACTCACCGCCGCCTTCTATCTGCGCATGCTCGGTCACGGCGTGGACGTCTTCGAGGCCGATCCCGTCCTCGGCGGCGTGCCCCGGATGAGCATTCCCGACTTCCGTCTGCCCAAGAACGTTCCCGATGCTGAAGTCGGGCTCATTCTCTCCCTCGGCGTCACGGCCCACGTGAACACCCGCGTGGGAAAAGACGTGACCATGGAAGAGCTGCTCAAGCGCTTCGACGCATGCCTTGTGACCACGGGCAACCAGATCCAGCGCATGCTGGCCGTTCCCGGCATTGAGACGGCACGCTCCGCCATGGACTTCCTCCGGGCAAGCAACATGAAACGCGAATCTCTGGCCGGGAAAAAGGTCGTCATTCTCGGCGGCGGCGGCGTGGCCTTCGACTGCGCCTTCACGGCAAAGCGCCTCGGTGCAGAATCCGTCAGTCTGGTATTCCCCGAATCGGCCGACAATATCAAGACGACCGCCGACGAAATACGCCAGGCGCACGACGAGGGCCTGACCCTCCATTCCTCCCGCCTCACGACCGCCGTTGCCGAAGACAAAGTCTGCGCGCGCGCCCTGTCGAACTTCACCTTCGACGAAAAGGGGGAACTCATCGCCGAATTTGAAGATGATTCCGTGCACGAAATTCCCGCGGACGTGGTCATCTGCGCCAGCGGCCTGAAGCCGGACACCGCCTTCCTTGACGGACTTGCTCCAAAGCGCACGCCCAGAGGCCATCTTGACGTCGGAAGCGACATGATGAGCTCCGTGCCCGCACTCTTCGCCGCAGGCGACATCGTCACAGGACCGGCCACGGTGACCTCCGCCATAGGAAACGGCAGAAAGGCCGCCCTAGCCATCCACGCGTTTCTTTCAGAAAACGACGCCCCCATTGAGATAACGCTGGAGAAGGACGAAAAGGGCTCCTTCACCGCCGTCGAACGCAAGGCGAAGACGTACAACCTGACCAGACACGTCGTGGCCTTCTCCGAAATCAGAAATCCCGACTATCACGAGCACAGCCGCAGAACGGTTCAGCGCGCAAACGACTGCTCCATGCTGCCCTTCGCAGAACTCAAAGCCGGCTTCAGCGATGCGGAAGCCGCCGCCGAAGCCTCCCGCTGCATGCACTGCGGTCACTGCATAGACTGCGGCAACTGCGTCGAGCGCTGCCCCGACTACATCATCGACAGAACCGAAAGCGACGGCCCCTTCATCCGATATCCCCAGGAGTGCTGGCACTGCGCCGCGTGCAGAATAGGCTGTCCGACGGGCTCGATAGACATCGAGTTTCCCATCACTCATCTTGTATGATCATCAACCCATGCCAGGAGAACGACATGAAGAAACAACTTGCAATTCTTGCGATGGCAGCCTCTCTTCTCATCGCTCCGAAGAGTTCTCCCGCCGCGGCGGACTACGTTCTTTCCCTCAATCTGCCCATAGCTCCCGTTCACACCCGGTGGACCGGAGCGGTGAAGGTATACTTCGACGAACTGCAGAAGCGGTCTGGAGGCCGCATCGTCGTGGAGCCCTACTTTGCCGAATCGCTGAGCAAGATGAGCGAGTGTGCGGACTCCGTGCGCAACGGCCTTGCCGACCTCACCGAAACGGCGCTCACCACGGCACCCGGAGCCTTTCCTTTCTTCAGCCGCTTCGCCGATCTGTCCGACGTGACCCGCTCCATCGACGCCCCCGTGAAGATCATGAAGGAGCTCGGCGCAGAGTTCCCCGAAATCTACAACGAGTGCAAGGGATTGAAAATTCTCGCCATCCATGCTCTTCCCGTGGGCATGGTCCCCTGCACCAAGGAGCCCATACGAAGCCTTGACGACTTCAAGGGCAAGAAGATAGGGGCCATCACGCCGGCCACGGCGGACAAGCTGAAGGCCCTCGGTGCGACGCCGGTCATGATGCCTCTTGCGGACATGTACATCTCCCTGCAGCAGGGGCTGCTCGACGGCGCGGTGGTCGACTTCCAGATGCTCGTGTCCCGCCGCTTCGGCGACATGCTCAAGTACATGGTTCCCCTCACCATGTCCGGGTGCTATTTCGGCATGTTCATGAACGAGGACGTCTACAACGCCCTGCCGGACGATCTCCAGAAGGTCATTGACGACATGACCGCCAACTACGTCGACGGAATGTTCGACGCCTTCTGGGAAAAGGACCAGTATGAAACGGCCGCCAAGTGGATGAAGGACATGGGCGGCACCATCATCATGCTTTCCGACGCGGACTACGCCAAGGCCCGCGAGCTTACGCTTCCCCTGAATGATTCCATTCTCAAGATCATGCAGGACAACGGCATTCCTGCCGAAAAGCTGGCCAAGCGATTCTATGAGCTGAGCGAAAAGTACTATTCGCCCTGGAAGAATTCCCGCCTCGTCAAGGAAGCGGAAATACGGTAAACACGACAAACGGCGCATGGCCTGCGCGCCATGCGCCGTCCTGGATTTTGCAAAGGAAGGATCGGCATCATGGAAGGAGTGAAGAGTGTCGGCGGAGTTCCGCCTGTTCTGGATTCGGTCGAGGCGATGCTTACGTCGTTCTGCAGGGTGCTCAGCTCGGCCGGCATATGCGTCTTCATGGTCATGGTGTTCATGACCTTTCTGGACGTGTTCATGCGCTACATGTTCAATCACCCCATGCAGGGCATTTTTGAAATAACGGCCATGCTCATGCCGCTCGTCGTCTTCTCCTCGCTGGCCTACACCCAGTGCACGAAAAGCCATATCAGCATGGATCTTCTGACGGGCAACCTGTCGGAACCGCAGAAGAACGTTCTGGAATTCGCCACCGGCTGCTGGAGCCTCGCCGTCTGCATCCTTTCCGTCTACGCCTCCTACGCCTACGCCTTCAACACAAAGCTGATCATTCTCACCCTCAATCTTTCCGTCAAACCCTTCGTGCTGTTCGTCAGCTTCGGCTTTGCGCTTCTGGCGCTGGTCATTCTGGTGGATGTGCTGAAAAAGGGAGCGCTGGTCCTTCATCAGGGCTGGCCCCATGCGATTTTCGCCCTGCTGCTTGCCGTGATTCCCATAGTGCTGGGCTGGCATTTCGGGTCACACCGTCTGTTCGGCGTCAGCCAGGTCGTCATAGGAATATGCGGCATCATCGTCATGCTGCTGCTTTTCGCCAGCGGCATGCCCATCGGCTTTGCCCTCATGGCTACGGGCTTCATTTTTTCCGGCGTGATACGCGGCCTCAAGCCCATCCTGGACATGTACGGCAGCTCCATGTACAGCACAAGCGCAAACTACACTTGGGCGCCGCTCATGTTCTTCATGCTCATGGGCTACTTCTGTTCCTACGGCAATCTGGGCAAGGACCTCTACAACTGCGCCCGAAACTTTCTCGGGCATTACCGCGGCGGCCTCGCCCAGGGCAGCGCCGTGGCGTGCACGGCCTTCGGCGCGGTCGTCGGCGACAGCATTTCCGGCACCGTGGCCATGACGGCCATCGCTCTGCCTGAAATGCGCGGCAACAGGTACGACGATTCCATTTCCCTCGGCGTTCTGTCCTGCTCCGGCCCCATAGGCACGCTCATTCCTCCGAGCACCATGCTCATTCTCTACGGCGTGCTTGCCGAGCAGTCCATAGCCGACCTCTTTCTTGCCGGCGTCGTTCCCGGCATTCTGACCTGCGTCGTCTACTGCGTCATCATCTGGTGGAAGGTCTGGCGGCATCCCGAGCTTGCGCCGCGTCTGCCGAAGGCTCCGCTCGCCGTACGGGTACGGTCCCTGAGTCTGGCATTGCCCATACTCATTCTTTTCATCCTTGTCATCGGCGGCATATACGGCGGCATTTTCACCCCCACGGAAGGCGCCGCCATAGGCTCCATAGGCAGTCTGCTCATCTCCCTGATCCTCCGCAGGATGACATGGCGCAAATTCATCGACGCCGTCAACGAATCCGCCAAGTACATCGCCATGTGCTTCTTCGTGCTCACCGGAGCCACCGTCGTCGGCTACTTCATGACACTCAGCAAGATTCCCATGCTGCTCGCCAACGGCGTGGCCGCGCTCCAGCTTCCCGAATATCTGACCCTCAGCCTCGTCTTTCTGGTGCTGCTCTTCCTCGGCTGCTTCATCCCCGCCATTCCGCTCATGCTGGTATGCGTGCCCATTCTCGTTCCCGTTGCCGGACTCTATCAGTGGGACATGCTGTGGTTCGGCATCTTCATCTGCATCATGATGAACCTCGGCTGCATAACGCCGCCTTTCGGAATCAACCTCTTCGTCATGAAAGGCGTAGCGGACGTGCCGCTTGCCATGGTGTTCAGATCTGCCGTTCCCTACATTCTCGGCATGTGCCTCACGGTCGTGCTGCTCGTGATCTTTCCCGGCATCGCGACGTGGCTTCCGCTGTCCATGCATTGACGAACAAAAAAATCCCGGTCTTCAACGTATCGGAAGACCGGGATTTTCATCTTCAAGCCTGCAAAGGCATCAGCCCGCGTTTTTGGCAAGCTCCAGCTTCAGCCTCTCGGCAGCGCCTTCGTTGAGCTTCTTCAGCCGGGCGACATACGCTGCCCGGTTGATGAGCGGATGCGGATCGGAAGGCTTCAGACTGCGCAGAGCGGGAATCTTGTCCGCAAGGCCGTTGGAGAACGGATGCGCCGTAAGATCCACTTCAATGTTCAGCGAATCTTCCGACAGCCTGTCCATGCTCTTCATGTAGGCGCGAACCTGATCGGGACCTTCAATGGCATTCAGCCCCTGTCCGCCCACGGTCACGGCCCGATACGTCTTGTCTCCGCGGCGCACGTCGTACATGTACGACGCCGTGCCCCAGGTATGTCCCGGCGTTTCGAGCACGGTGAACACGGCATCGCCGCAGCGCAGCCTGTCTCCGTCTCTGGCCACGACATCCTTTTCCTCGAGCATCTTCCACTCTTTTGCCGTGCCCATGCTCTCGTTCGAGTACCGGAAGGCTTCGTTCCATCCGCGTTCCGTCATGACGAAACGGGCCTTTTTCAAAAGAGGCTTCAACCGGTAATAGCCGCCCACATGATCGAAATGACCGTGCGTCATGAGCACGAGGCGCACATCATCAGGCGCAATGCCCACGGTGTGGAGATTCTCAATGAGAAAATCCACATAGGGCTCGTGCGTGGTATCGATGAGCCCCCATCCCTCGCTGGTTTTGATGGCCCAGGAAGAAACCCATGCAATGCCTACCTGCCAGACGTTGTCGAACGCCTGATAGGGGGCGATCTTCTGTGCGGCGGGATCATTTATCCAGGCATCCAGAGCGGCAGGAGCCTTTTTCTTCGCTCCGAGCTCCGCAAAAAGACGATTGACTTCCGCAGTGTCCAGAACGGCGGCCTTCGCGGTGGAAGCAAGAGGAGAACAAAGCGCGGCTCCTGCGGCGCAGCAGCCGAGCGCAAGAAATGTACGACGGGAAATGTTGTTCATGATCAATCATTCTTTCATGTAACCATGCGTATTTTTTCCATCATAGACAAAAACGCCGCACAGAACAATCCGTTGTAACACTTTGCCATGATATTCAACACGCTGTAACAAAAAGCGCATTTCCCGGCATGTCAAAGACAAGACGATGCGCTGAGCGCGGGCAGAAGACACAAAACGCATTCCGAAGGCAAAGACTTCATTTCCGGGGGACGACCTTTGTTTCCTCCCGTTCCACGTCGCTGCCGCACCTTCGACACCCGCCTTTCTCCGTGCACGCCAAAGCCGGAATGAAAGACGGCGGACGGCCTTGACCTCGCCGCACAACGCCGCAGAAGCGACGTCACCTCGGAAAAGATCCCGGCAAGGCATGAAAAAAGGCTTCCTCATGCGGCGTCGGTCTGCAAAGCAGACGACGCGGGCACAAAGAAGCCCGTCAACAGGCACAGATAAAACGCCGAAGCGCATGGCCGTGGTCCTGCCGTCTCAGGCCGGACGCGTACCGGCGGCACCGATCCGAAGCCCTGCACGCGTCAAGGCGCAAGGCTCGCGATCACGACGTCGCAGGCAAAAATTCCTTTTGACCCGATTGACCCGAAAACGCGACATCACACCACGCGCCTCATGACAATCAGGCGGACGACCGCCGCAGCACATCCCGATCCGCAGATCATATCATGTGCGACGTCGCCTCACACGTTTTTCCATCCGGAACTTCGGCTCAGGACCTGGCGGCGTCGGCCTTCTTGTCCTCATCGGGCAGAAGCGCGGCTTCCCACATTTCCTGATAGTACATGCAGGTGCCGGGATTCCATGCCGTGGCCGTGGCATGATCATAGCTTTCCGTAATGGGCCAGTCCGTATGCGGACGCAGGGCCTCTTCAAAGGAAGGAGCTTCGACGATGCCGTCATACTCCAGATTGAGCGTGTAGTTCGGGCCCTTAAGATAACGCAGATGATAACGAGGCATCTCTCTTTTCTCCAAACAAGTGCCGGAAAGAGAATGCTTCTCTTTCCGGCACCGTGATCATTCGTTCAGCAAACGGCTTAGTGCGTCGTCATCACGAACTTGCTGATGAGGAACAGCACGACCAGCAGGGTGACGCCGAGGCCCCAGCTCCAGTGGATGAGCTTGAGTTCGGTTTCATCCAGAGGCTCGTACTCCATGTTCTTTATTTCTTCATGGAGTTTAACTTCTTTGTCTTCCATTTTATGCTCCTTTATAAGAATAGACTAGGCACCGATCACAGGCGGGGTCATGCCATGGAAGAATGCATAGGAGATGAACAGACCGACCCAGATGATGAAGCCGAAGAGGCACACGATATACACGACGGCGAGACGGCCGATACCTTCTTCCTTCAGCTTGCGGAAGTTGGAAACCATGCCGATGCTGAAGAAGGTAAGCAGGAAGAAGATGGTGCGGAAGCCGTTGATGGCGCCGGACATGGCACCGCCCAGCTTGTGCATTTCAGGCGAAGCGAGGCACATGATGAGCAGGATGAGGAAGGTGCCGAGGTAGCCGAGAACGAAACGGGGGAAACGATCCATCACGTCGCCCCAGCTCATGGTGCGTTCGCCGTTGGTCTTGTCGAACTTGGCGGTCCACACGTAGGCGAGCACGAGAGCCCACACGCCGATGAACATATCGATGAAGATCTTGACGGTGGTGGTGACCATCACGATCCAGCCGGGTTCGTACTGCGTGCCGAGACCGGCAACCTTGGCGAGAATCAGAGCTTCGGTGATGGCACCGGAAGCAATGGCGCCGCCGTCGGACTTGACGGCCAGGCCCATCCAGCCGCCGGCCACCATGGGTTCGCTGTACAGGAAGTGCTGAGCGAGGAAGGGCAGAACCAGCATTTCAATGCAGGTGAACACAACGACCAGGGAAGAAACCATGATCGGGACAACAGGCCTGGCGCGGATGGCACCACCGGTGGCGATAGCGGCGGACACACCGCAGATGGAAATGCCCGAAGCCAGAGGAGCAGCCCATTCCTTGTTGAACTTGAAGTACTTACGGGCAACGTAGTAAACAACGGCCCAGTAGAGCAGATAAGCTTCAACAATGGCGCAGAGGCCTCGGAAGATGACGTGACCGGCGAAGCCCGCGGCATCGGCAGCCTTCACGCCGAGTTCGGCGCCCAGGATGACGATGGCGATCTTCACGAACAGTTCGGGACGGCAGGCTTCACGCACATTGTCGGTGAATCCGGGAGCCAGGTTGCCGATAAGGATACCGGCAATCAGAGCGCAGATGAGGCCGGCTTCGGTGCTGAGGCCCAGAGCCCACGGAATGCCCATCTTGGTGAGCTCGGTGGGGTTGGCGGCGATGTAGGCGTTGGCGCCCACGGTGTAGCAGGCGATGGCGATGAAGAAGATCAGCGTGAAGGAACCGACAAAGCGCTTCACGTTGCCTCTCATGAGCTTCACGCCCACGGAGAGAACCGCAGTGATGAAAACGTACGTGATAAGGAGCGCAGCCCATCCGGGCACGAGTCCCTTCGTCGCCGAAGACAAACCGTCAAAGGGGTTGCTCACCCACATTCCGACCTTGAGGGTCCAGCCCAGAATGTCCAGGCCGATCAGTTTGCCCAGTGCCAGAACGAAGATAAAGAGCCCGCAGACAAGGGCTACTTTGTCTTCGTTGAAAGCAGCTTTCGTTGACATATAAACTCCCCTGTTAAAAAAAGATAAATTCCGTTGCGATGCTCGCAACCGGCACCCAAAATAATATTATTAAAAAAAAGTTCAACAAGTTTATTTTTCTGTTCTCCGCACTTCTGAAATGAAAAATAAAAGACAATGATTACACATTGATAAAATCAATTTTTTGCGACGAATACCACTTTTTTCACGTTCTCTTGTGAACAAACGAAAAGTATGGAGTGACATCTATTTTTATAAATGCTTTCAAATGGTTATATTGTAATATACGCTACTTTTCTCCCTGAAAAAACCACCGATTGTGAAAAACATTAATTTGTTATTTTTGTGTCAGTATTTTAAGCTGAAAATTTCAACTGTGAGTTTATGCATCTTTTTCTGAGAAGTCTTTTTTCTTTCAAAGTTCACCATTATGTACTTCACAAATTGGCATAATCATACTTTTATTTATCAACAATAAAATACAATATTACTTATAATTCATTTTATATATGATATATAAA
>NZ_CAJJIC010000043.1 GCF_905187505.1 uncultured Mailhella sp. | reverse complement strand
GAGCCCGCCGCGCAATACAAGAGCCGCCCCGTCAACGACGGGGCGGCTCTTGTATTGCGCTTCAACAGCGACTACCATAACGACGCATCAGCTCTGCCATTTTCACTTCCCCGCAGGAAAAGCCATGAACAACAGCTCAACAACGCATCAAAAATTCGACTCCGGCAGCGTGTGGAAGGAAAACAACGCCATCGTCATGCTGGAACAAAACAGCGCATGGCGATCGGTTCTCCCCCTCGGAACGCGTCTTTGTCTGGAAAAAGGACAGCACCTGACCGATTCCCCCGACGACACCTGCTTTTCCTTTCTCAACAAGGGGCTCATACGGCTCTCCTCTCTGGGAGAAAACGGAAACGAACGCATCTTTCTGCACATAGGCTCAGGCTGCATTTTCAACGAGCTGGGCTGCATGCACATGGCGCCGCTCAGCACAGCCTCTTTTCTGGCCATGGAATCGTGCGAAATATACCAGTTTCCCGGCAGTCTGCTCCATGACAGGCAGTTCACTCTGGACCATCCTGAGCTCATGATGAATCTCGTGCAGTCGCTCATGCTGAAGGCGGCGGCCTTCTTCGGGCAGATAGAGGAACGCGTGGGCCTGTCGCCGGAAACGCTGGTCTGCCGCTATCTGGCAAGACTGCAGAGCGAAGAAACGGAGCATCTGCATCCGCGATTCTCCCAGTCCGATCTCGCCCTCGCTCTGGGCCTGCACAGAAGCACCGTATGCCGCATTCTGCACGACCTGAGGGAACAGGGCATTCTCGGCGAGTTCACCAGAACCCGGCTGGAAATTCTGAACAGAGAAGAGCTGCTCAGAATCTGCCGCATGGGATAGCGCTCCGGCATTTTTCCGGACGTTTTCAGGACGTGATTTCAGGCGATGCGGGAAGTCAGGACTTCAAGGAGCCTTTCAAGGGCCTTGCCCCTGTGGCTGCGGGCCATCTTTTCCTCGCGGGAAAGTTCAGCGCCCGTGCGGCCGCTTGCCGGATCGAGGAAAAGCGGATCATAGCCGAATCCGTTGCTTCCCGAAGGCTTTTCCACGATGCTCCCCTCCCATGAGCCGCTCACCACGACGTCTTCCGGTCTGTTCTCCCACGAGGAAGGGTACACCAAGGCCATGCAGCAGCGGAAACGTGCGGTGCGCTTTTCCGCGCTCACGCCTTCAAGCGCGGCAAGAAGCTTTCTGTTGTTGCGCTCATCCGTACTCTCGCCCTCGACTTCTGGCCAGTCGAGGCTGTAGCGGGCGGAATACACTCCGGGAGCGCCTCCGAGGGCGTCGACCTCGATGCCCGAATCGTCGGCCACCGCCGGAACGAGCAGCGCGTCCGCCACGGCGTGCGCCTTGATGAGGGCGTTTTCCTCAAAGGTGGAACCCGTTTCCGCCACTTCGGGAAAATCGTCGGGCAGGCTCTGAACGTCAAAGCCGAAACGTGCCAGAGGAGCACGAAGTTCCTTCACTTTGCCCTGATTGCGGGTGGCGAGAATGAGCGTCTGGGGGCGTGTCATGGGGTCTCCTTGCCGAAAGGCTGTTTTCATGGCAAAAAGGGATATCTCAGGCCAGTCCTGTTGACAAGTCCAGGCCTGCTCGAAGGTAGTATGCTCCGTATCTATTCCCAAAGTCTTGGCTGCCCTAAGACCCGTGTGGACACCGAACGTCTGCTGGGCTCCCTGGGTCCCGTTCTCACCGTGGACACGCCTGAAGAGGCCGACCTTGTCTTCATCAACACCTGCGCCTTCATCGCCCCGGCCGTGCAGGAATCCGTGCAGACCATTCTGCAGATGATTGCGGATCTCGGCGACCTGCCGAAGGAAAAAAGGCCTTTTCTGGCCGTGGCGGGCTGTCTGCCGGGACGCTACGGCATCGCCGACCTCAAGTCCGAGCTGCCGGAAGTGGATCTCTGGCTTCACACCGACGACATCGACACCTGGGCGGATCAGCTCGTCTCCGCGCTCGGCCTTGAAGCTCCCGCCGCCGGACGCCTTCTCAGCACCGGCCCGTCCTACGCGTGGCTCAAGATAGGCGAAGGCTGCCGGCACAACTGCTCTTTCTGCGCCATTCCCTCCATCCGCGGCAAATATGTTTCCGAAAACGCCGACCATCTTGTGACCGAGGCTTCGGCACTCGTGAACGACGGGGTGAAGGAACTCATTCTCGTGGCCCAGGACGTGACCGCCTACGGCACGGATTTCGGCAGGGATCCGCGCTTTCTTCTGGAAAAGCTCCTTGCCCTCGACGGCCTGGAGCGCCTGAGGCTGCTCTATCTTTACCCCGGTGGTCTCACCCGCGATCTGCTCCGCTTTCTCAAGGACGCGGGCAAACCCTTTGTCCCGTATTTCGACATGCCCCTGCAGCACGCCCATCCGGACATTCTCAGCCGCATGGGCCGCCCCTTCTCCGGCAATCCGCAGGAAGCTGTGGACCGCATACGCGAATTCTTCCCCGAAGCCGCCCTCCGCACGACCATGATGGTGGGATTTCCCGGGGAAACCGACGAACATTTCCGCACGCTCATGGATTTTGTGGAAAAAAACCGCTTCCACCATATGGGCGTGTTCGCCTTCCAGCCTGAAGACGGCACCGCAGCCGCGGTCATGCCCGACCAGATCGACGAAAGCGTCAAGGAGGCAAGGAAGGACGAACTCATGGAACTTCAGCGCGGCATCAGCGAGGAGATACTCGCCGGATATGCCGGCCGGCGCATGGAAGTGCTGGTGGATGAAAGTTCCGATGAATGGCCCGGTCTCCATACCGGCCGCACATGGTTCCAGGCTCCCGACGTGGACGGGCTGACCTACGTGAGCGGCCCGGGCGTGGAAAACGGCGCCATGGTGGAAGCCGACATCGTAGAGACCAGGGAGTACGATCTTGTCGCCCTGGCCTGAAACAGAGGATCAGCATGCGCAAAATACTGCTCTTTCTTTTCTGCTCGCTTCTGCTCGCCTCCTGCGTCGCCTCCTCGGGAACGACCGACGGCATCAGCGGCGCATGGGTGGACGATCAGGAACGGCTCTATTATCTGGATGAGGACGGCACGCTCGGCATTCCCGATCAGACGGCCCTTTCCGGCGTAAGCTGGCATCTTGCAAACGGCGTTCTCACGCTTGCCACCATGGACTCTCCCGGAGGCAAGGTCAGAGAACAGAAGCTCGTGCTGAAGCAGTCGGGCTCCGGCAGGCTGGAATTCACCGACGCCGAAGGCAACGTCGTGACCTGGAAAAGAAGCCGTGCCAAGGTAGGCAGGCTGGACGGAACGCTCTTCTATCGCGAACGCATGGCCCTTCCGCCGGAGGTCATCGTCAGCGTGCAGCTCTATCCGCTGCACTCCCCCATTCCTGCGGCAAACTCCATCATGCCCGCCTCCGGCAGCGGCCGCATCCCCTTCCGCGTCTACTATCTGGAACAGACGGTTCCTTCCGAGGTCAGACTCGCAGCCTCCATCCTGCACAGCGGCGAAACGCTCTTTTCCACGCAGACCGACGAAGTGATCACCCTGCCGGCCTCGCCGAACGTGCTGCTTTACCGCACCGTTCCCGGCGAAAATCAGCTTCCCCCGCTGAAAACGCCCGCGAGCTACAAGGGCGTGCTGAAAAGTTCCGGCAAGGACGTTTCCGTTCATCTCTATCTCGAAGACGGCGGTCTTGCCCTTCTCACCCAGGACGGCGACCGCAATCAGTACATGGGTACGTGGATGGAAAGGGACAGAAACCGCACCATAGAGATCACGCGCGGAGCCCTCAGGCCCGTCACGGCCACGCGCGAAGCTGGAGGAAACCTGCTTCTGCACGGCCTCTCCGCCCAGCCCGTAGAACTCAGGAAAGCCGACATTTCCTGGCCTTCCAAAGGCTTTCTGCTCGAAGGCGAACTGAGACAGCAGAACGGTCAGCCCGTATTTTCCGAATGCAATTCCCAGCGCGACATCCCCATACAGACCTCCGGCAAGGGCTACGATCAGCTCAGCCGCATTCTTCAGACCAGCGGCAATTCCTCCGTCGTGCTGGAAGGCCGTCTTCAGGACGGACACCTGGAGGCCTCCAACGTCTTTCTCGTGCAGAAGGGCGGCGTTTGCTCCACGGAAAACTACGCCTCCGCTCCGCTTCTTCAGACCTACTGGCGTCTTCGCGAGCTCAACGGAAAGCAGGTGGAACTCTATGCCGATCAGCCGGAACCCCACCTCATTCTGAGGGACAACGGACAGGCCTCAGGCTCGGACGGCTGCAACAACTTCTTCATGAACTGGAAGCGCAGGGATGAAGCCCTGAGCTTCACGGACGGCGGATCAACCCTGCGCATGTGCCCTCAGGGGCAGGAACAGTCCCGCGCCATCCACACCATGTTCTCCAAGGTCGACGAATGGAACATCAACGGTTCCATGCTGGAACTGCGCTCCAAAAAGAGCATCGTCGCCGTGTTCGAAGCCGTGGACATGTAATCCGCTGAAAGACGCTTCACGTTCGGCATGAAAAAAGGGCCCCGTGCGTCCGCGCACGGGGCCCTTCGCTTCATCAAAGCATCCCTACAGCGTGCAGAGATACGGATCGTCCTTCAAAAGATAGTTGCGGACGTAGTCGTCCACGCCCTCTTCCAGAGAATGGAACTTCACCGGACAGTTTTCGCGCGAAAGCCAGCCCATGTCTGCTTCGGTGAAATACTGGTACTTGCCCTTGAGATGCTCGGGCATGTCGAAGTACTCGATGTTCTCGGGCATGTCCATGGCGGCGAACACGGCCTTCGCCAGATCGTTCCAGCTGCGGGCGTGCCCCGTGCCCACGTTGAATATGCCGTTGCACGAAGGCGTTTCCATGAACCAGCGCATGAGCGCGGCGCAGTCCTTGGAGTACACGAAATCACGCACGGACTCACCGTCGCCGTACTGAGGGTTGTCCGAGCGGAACAGACGGATCTTTCCGCTTTCCTTCACCTGCGGCACGGCGCGGCACACCATGCTCATCATGCTGCCCTTGTGGTATTCGTCGGGACCGTACACGTTGAAGAACTTGAGGTTGACCACTTCGCCGAGCAGCTTGTGCTGCATGCACCACATGTCGAAAAGCTTTTTCGAATAGCCGTACATGTTGAGCGGGCGGAGCTTCGGCATGAGATCAAGCGAGTCGGAAAAGCCGAGCTCGCCGTCGCCGTAGGTGGCGGCGCTGCTTGCGGTGATGAAGCGGGCTCCCGCCTCAAGGGCGGCAAGGCAGACTTCCACCGTGTAGTGAAAGTTGTTCTCCATGAGAAAATCGGCATTGCGCTCGGTGGTGGAGGAGCACGCGCCCATGTGAATCACGCACTCCACGCCTTCCAGCTTCTTGCCGGAACGAAGCTCTTCAAGGAACCTGTCGCGATGCATGTAGTTGCTGTAGCGCAGGTGGGAGAGATTCTTCCACTTTTCCGTGGAGGCGAGATTGTCCACCACAAGAATGTCGTCCACACCCTGACGGTTCAGTTCCCATATCATGTTTGCGCCGATGAGGCCGGCGCCGCCCGTGACTATGATCATTCGTGCCCCTTCAATGTCGCCTTCGTGGTCTGCACGAGGGTGATGCTGCCGTCGGCATTATGCCTGGCGTCAATGCCGAACATGATGACGGTGTGCAGAAGCGGACGGCCGAACAGAAAGTCCAGCATTTCCTTTCGCACCTTGCCCTTTTCCATGACGAGCTCACGGAAGGCCCTGTCGTATTCCACGACTTCCACCAGAGCACGGCGGGCGGCCTCCTGCTTTTCAAGATGGGAAGCGAGCTCTATGAGCGCCGCGTAGTTGCAGCGGGACTCGTGGGCCTCCACGGAATCCATGAGCCACGCAGGCGCGTGAAGAAGTTCCAGTATGGCCCTGCGGTCCAGTCTGTCCTCGCCGTGCATGGCAAGAAGCGCGGAAGGGTCGTCGCAGAACAGGGCCCGGCATTCCGCGGGCGCGCTGTCATGGATGAAGCAGCGATTGTCGCCCATGAGAAAACGGCAGGTCCAGTCGTCGGGCCGCGAACCGTAGGGAGGGGCGATTTTCACGATTTCCTCGGGCAGAGGCACGACATGGTCGTTGGACGTGTCGCGCACGAGTTCGCCCGCGCGGAACGTGCAGAGATCCTGCAGCTGAAGCACGCCGTCCACAAGAAGCGGAGCGTCCTCCTTATGAAGAGCCGGCCCGCCCTTGCGGCAGCAGGTTCCGCACTGACGGCACTGATGATTTTCGCTCATGATATCCTCATTTGTTGCCCTGCGCCGACACGGGAAGAACGAACGTCGCTTCCCGGATTCCGCGACGCGGGGCCCCGGAGGGCCCCGTTCCAAAACGTCCGGACGACGGCGCTATCGGTCAAGTCCTTTATACATTCTGAGTCTGTTCAGGCGCACTCTGCGATACTGCATGTGCGTTTCCAGCATGTTCTTCTGCTGGTGCAGCTCATGTATCTCCTGCGGGAACACTATGCCCTTTTCCACGTCTTCGGCATCCATGAGTTCCCGTATCTTCCTCGTGCACTCTTTCTGCACCGCCTCTATGACGGCCATCTGAGCCTCAAGCTCAGAAATCGTCTCCGGAAGCGGTTTCAGGAGGAAGCTCTCCATAGACTCCGTGGGCGATGACTCGTCTGCGCGCGGGTTTTGCATCTTCAGTCTCCTGCTCGACTTTGCGTTTCAGTTCAGGACGGGGCAGCGTGTTGTACATGTTCCAGAAGGACGGGAACAGACCGGTCATCACGCCGGGGTTGGAAAGGTGCAGATTCGGACGGAGGAAGGCGCCCAGCGCGTAGGCCATGGCCCACTGCGCGGAAGGAGCCACCCAGGAACCGGGCACCGTTTCCTCCACGGAAACAAGCGCGCCATCCTTCTCCTCCACGCCGCAGCGCGAAAGGAAGGCCGTCACCACATGACGATCCTCGTCGGGCAGCTCGGGCAGCTTCACCCCGGTACCTTCATGCGCCGCAGCCGCCATGATGACCGTGCAGAGAGGCAGAAGCTCGGGGCATTCCTCGATCACGGACTTCAGAACTTCGGGTGCGGGAGCGGAGGTCTCGCGCTCCTTGCCGGTGCATTCCACCTGCTGAGCGCCGTATTTCACGTTGAGGCCCGCGCCGCGAAGAATCTTTTCCACAAGGGAAGACGCTGCATTCTTTCCCCACACGCCTTCCAGCACGGCGCGACCGCCGTTGAAGCCAGGGAACATGAGCACGGTGGCCGCCACGGAGGCGTCCATGGGCACCACGGGACGGGCAGGCACGGAAACTTCGCCGCGCTGCACGAAAATGTCGCGTCCCTTTCTTTCCACCTTCATGCCGCAGCCGGAAAGCACATCCAGCACGAGCGGCAGAAGACGGGGCTCGCGTTCAGGCAGCGTCAGACGGCAGCCCGTTTCCCAGAACGGAGACGCCAGCACGAGGGCGGCCGTGAAATCTTCGGGCAGATCATCGGGAAGACGGACTTCACGCGGCATGAGACCGGAACATTCCATGCGCACGGGCAGACCGTCCTGCGAAGGAATGACATTGGTCAGACGCACGCCGAGCTGCGGAAGGAAATGACGCAGGGGCGCAATGTCGAGGAAGCGGAGGGAGCTGTCGCCGGTGAGCTTGAGCCTTGCGGGCATGCCCACGCACAGGGCGATGACGAGCCAGAGATTGAAGGCGTCGTCGCCCACGTGAATGACCTTGTCCATGTTGCGGGCAAGACCGTTGCCGCCGCGGCTCTGCACGTCGCCGTTGTCTTCCCACCAGAGCTGTCCGCCTATCTGGTTGAGAGCCTTCACGCCGCTCACCACGGCGTCGGTGAGAGGCACGCGGGAAACGCAGGTCACCTGACCTGCCGCCGCGGCCACGGCAAGCCAGCAGCGGGCCGCCACGGTGTCGGACGGCGCAGGAATGCGGATGTCCACCTCTTCACCGTTGGGAGCGAGATTGTAGAAGCCCTGTTCCTCTTCCATGCGGGTCAGAGGCTCGATGGTCTGAAGCAGCATGAAAAGATCGCGGGAAAGACGGTTGTCGCGGGCAAGGCGGGCGGCCTTGCCTTCCCACGCGGTGCGCAGGGTCTTTTCCGTTTCAGGTGCGAGGCGCCCGCCGCGGCGCAGGCGGGCGAGCATCTGAGCTCGACGCATCACAAGGTGCAGAATGTCGTTGTCCAGATCCAGAATGGCTCCGAGATCACCCCTGCGCGAAGGCGCACGATCCGAGCGCGGCTTGTAGCCGTCCTTCTTGAAGTCCCTGCGCCCGTCGCGGCGCTCGTCGTCGCCGCGTTCAAAACGACGCGGGCGGAAATTTTCCGAATGTTCCTGCCGTCGGCCCTCGCCGCGTTCACCGTCATTTTTCCTGAAGGAACGCCTGGCGAAATCCTTTCTGTCCTCGCCCCTATTCTCCATGTCAAACCTGCTTTTATCTGTGCGTGGCGCGTCGGCAGGCGCGCACGTCGTTTCAAAAGGGGCAAAAGCGAAGCCGACGCCCCGTACGCTCACCCCGTTCTACCGGCTTTCCGTTGCGGAAAGTCATGGTGAACAGGCATGATATCCCTATTGCATCCGGCGGGCAAGCATTTTGCCGCCTCCCCGGGCGGAGACTTCACGGCGAAGAGACAACGCGCTATGCTCTCCCGCACTGCCGGGAAACACACGGCAAAAAGACACGCGACGTGCGAAAATGCGTCGTCATGACGGTCCTTCCCGGAGGGCCGTGCAGCAGGCTGCCTCGCAGGCCAAGACACGCTTTTTCCCAACTGCGAAAAACTGCCCGTCACGCTTTTTGTCCGAAAACGTCATTTCAAGGAACAAACATGGAACAGTTCACGCCCTTCGACCGGTTATTCCAGTCCTGCGGCAGAATATGGCACATCCGCCGGGCCGACATGGACAAGCTGTGGGCCGACATGGATCAGAAGGACGGAGAAGACCGTCTCCCCTACTGGAACGAAATATGGCCTTCCTCCCTGGCCCTCGCAGGATGGCTCGCGGAAATGCAGGACGACATCAGGGGCAGGGTCTGCCTCGACATGGGCTGCGGTCTGGGCTTCACGGCCCTGCTCGGCCGCTGGCTCGGCGCCGAAGTCACCGGCATGGACTACGAACCGGAAGCGCTTGAATACGCAAAGACGAACGCCGTCCTCAATCAGATCGAGGGGGTACGTTTCGAGGTCATGGACTGGCGATGCCCCACGCTGCCGCCCGAAAGCTTCGACCGCATATGGGCGGGCGACATCATGTATGAAAAAGACTTCGCCGCCCCCATAGCCGCCTTTCTCTCCTCCATGCTGAAGCCGGGAGGCAGGGCCTGGATAGCGGAACCGGGAAGGGACATCTTCCATCACCTTCTCGACACGCTGACCGAACACAGGCTCCGCCACAAACGCATATGCAGCCTGCCCGTCTCCCCCCTCACCGAACAGGACGTGCCCGTTCCCGTGACCATATGGGAAATAGCAAAATGACGGAAAGGAGCCGCGCTCCCCTCGTCGATCTTCTCAAAAAAAACGACTCTCCGTGAACAGCGGAAAGTCGTTTTTTCAACAGGTCGCTGTTGCATTCGAAACAGCCGCAGGGAGGCCGGCAGCCGCCTTCACAGCCGCAGGCCCGCATCTTTTTTTCGGCGTTGCGCGGCGCAACGCGGCAGTCGCTCAAAGGGCCGGACAAGCGTCTCCGTTCTTCGCACGCCCTGTTCAGATCCCTGCAAAAAATACGCCCGCTGTTCCAAGGTCGTGAGCGCAGGCGCCGGACATGTCGAGTCTGCCGTGAGGCAGGCTCGACGGAGCAGAAAGCCGTTCCGCATCCGGGCACGTGCATCATGGCCTTAGTTCCTTCATGCACCGTAAAGAACGACAGGTTCTCAGGCTCCGTCCAGAAACGCCGATGGACCGGCAGCGAAAAAAGCGCCCCGCCCATGGACGTCTTGCCCGCATCCATGGTTCGTTCCTTCATGCGCTCTTCCTCTGACGTCAGAGCAGCTGAAAATTTCAGCCCCGCTGCCGCATTTTTGGAAAATCGTCGGCGCGCCCGCCTCATTTCCTTCTTGAAAAGAAGGGAGCCTGAGGCTCCCTTTTTTTTCAATGTCGCCGGACTCATTGCCGCCGCGCTCCCATGACCGCGGAGTCACGCCCCGTGCGTGTTCCTAACGCACGAGCATGGCGTCTCCGTAGGAGAAAAAGCGGTACTTTTCCCGCACGGCCTCGGCATAGGCGGAAAGAATGCGCTCTCTTCCGCAAAGCGCCGCCACCAGCATGATGAGCGAGGATTCCGGCAGATGGAAATTGGTGATGAGATGATCCACGACCTGAAAGCGGAAGCCCGGATAAATGAAGATATTGGTCCAGCCGTGCCACCCGCCTTCGGGAATGACGCCGCCGTTCTGTGCGGCGCAGCCTTCCATGGTACGGCAGGAGGTGGTTCCCACGGCGACCACGGGACGGCCGGATGCCTTTGCCTCACGGATGATCCCGGCCGTTTCCGGCGACACTTCCACATACTCGCTGTGCATGGGATGCTCGCGTATGTCCTGCTCGCGCACGGGGCTGAAGGTGCCGTATCCCACGTGCAGCGTGACTTCGGCCCAGCCGAAGCCGCGCTGCCGGAGCTCTTCGCGAAGAGCGTCGGTGAAGTGCAGTCCCGCCGTAGGCGCGGCCACGCTGCCGGATTTGTCCCTGTCGGCATACACGGTCTGATAGCGGGCCATGTCCTCGCTGCTCTGCTCGCGCTTGATGTACGGCGGAAGCGGCAGCTTTCCTATGCGCCGCATGCACTCCACAAGATCGCCCTTCCAGAACAGCATGACGTCATGCTGCCCGAATTCCTTTTTCTTGAGAACCTCGGCGGCAATGCTGTCGCCGAAGACGAGCCTATCTCCCACGTGAATGCTGCGGGACGGCCGTAGCAGCACTTCCGCCTGGGCGCGGCTCCAGCCGTCCGCTTCGGCCACGGCGCAGGCCTTGAGCAGAGGAGGAGGCGTGAGGAGAAGCAGCTCCACCTTGCCCCCCGTGGGCCTGTGGCCGAAAAGACGCGCGGGCACCACGCAGGAATTGTTGGCCACAAGCAGCGCTCCCTCGGGAAGAAAGTCCGCAAGATGGGAAAACGTGGAATGAATGTTCCTTCCGCTCGCCCGGTCCAGCACCATGAGACGCGAAGCGCCGCGCTTTTCGGGGGGATACTGGGCTATGCGCTCCTCGGGCAAATCGTAATTGTAGCTCGACAGCTGAAAGTCGGATTCGTTCATGACTCTGTTCCCGCCCTTTCGGGCCCGGAGAAAAATACAGGGACGGAAAGGCTGGCGCACCCCTTCTTCGGAAGGATGCGCCAGCCTTGGGCACATACGAAAATATCGCGCTATTTTTCCGCCACGGCGGTGTCGCTGTCAAGCAGCGAACGGGCGCTCGCCACGGTCTGCATGAAACGTGCGCGATCCTTTTTGGACACCGGCGCGGAACGCGATCCGGAAAGCGTGTCGGGATTGACGAACCGGCCGTTCTTCATGACGCGAAAGTCAAGATGCGGACCGGTGGCCGTGCCCGTCGCACCCACGAAGGCCACCACTTCTCCCTGATCCACCTTCTGCCCCACCTTGAGCGACGAGGCAAAGCGGGAAAGATGGGCGTACTGCGTTTCTATGCCTCCGCTGTGACGGATGACGAGCGTGTTGCCGTAGCCGTTCTTCCAGCCCCGGAACGTCACCTTGCCCGCGCCGAGGGCCTTCACCGGCGTGCCGCGGGGAGCGGCATAGTCCACGCCCTGATGCGGACGCACCTTGCCGAAAATGGGATGCCTGCGATGCATGGTATACACGGAGCTCACGCGGGTGAAATTGAGGGGAGCCTTGAGAAATTCCGTTTCCAGCGAGCTTCCGTCGGCGGCAAAATAGTGCGTTTCGCCCTTCGCGTCCACAAAACGGAACGCCTCAAACGCTTCCCCGTCGTTGACGAAGCGGGCGGCCACGATATCGCCGTAACGGCGGAAGTCATCGCCGAGATATTTCTTTTCCACGACCATTTCAAAGGTGTCGCCATCCTGCACTTCGTTGACGAAGTTGATCTGATGACTGAACACGTCGGCCAGCCGCACGGCCAGATTGGCGGACTCTCCGGCATCGGCCATGGCCTCGAACAGCGAAGAATGGATGGTGCCGCTCACCTTGACGAGTCTGGTGTCGAACTCAAAGACGTCCACGCGGGCGGAAAAACCGCTTTCCGTGCGTTCGACGACAAGACGGCTCTCTTCGTCGATGTCGTAAAAAAGACGACTGACCTGTTCCGTCTGCTTGTCTCGCTCCACGCTGAACAGATGACCGGGCATGATCTTCGTCATGGAATACGCGGAAGAGGCGGCCTTCACGACCTGATCGACCTCATTGTTGTCCAGCCAGCGCACCAGCAGGGCTCCCGCACTGTCGCCGCTGCGCACGGCGCTGCGGAACACCTCGGTTCCGCACCCCGAATCTTCCACCATGTAGCGGGAATCCTCTTCCCACGGCACAGCCTCGGAATAGTTCGGAATGCACATGCCTTCCCTGGAAGAAAGAAAAGCGCTCAGGGAATCGTCGTAGCGGGGAGAGCTTCCGGCTTCCTCACCGGACGACACTCCGCCGCCCTCCCAGAATTCGCGCATCCACGAAAGCCCGCTTCCCAGCGAAGCCAGCTGCGTTTCCCCCGGATTATCGACATCGATCCCCAGAGAAAAATCATGAGGCTTCACCGCCTGATCAAACAGTTCCATTCCGCCGTCGGCGGCAACTTCCTCGGACAGCACATACCCGGGCAGCTCATCCTCTTGAAAAAGCTGCCACGCTCCGGCGACGGCCGAACCGAAAAGCACACAGCAGAGCACGCGCACGGACAATGCGCGAAATATTTGATACTTTTTTATCATAACGTCTGACGTTTCACGGCTTTTATTTCAGGGAAAAGAAAAGGAGCTCGCGCCCTTGCGGGTATATAACCAAGAAACTGCTTGTTTATGCAAGCGTTTTCTGGTAAAAAAATTTATGCCCGGCAGTCTGTGAGCACACTGCCGAATACTGACGGATCAACGCTTAACCTCATGGCATTTCTCATGATTGCAGGCGCTGATTCCATCATTTCTCCGCAATACGAACATCGTCCGAATACGCATGAAAGTTCTTTCCAGCTTTCCTAGGGCCTGCGCAGAGGCCGGAAGCCTGCCGAAAGAAGGCTCGCCTTCTCTTGCCGCAGCTTCAGATACCGACGGTCAGCTCGTCAGAAAACTGCTTCGCCGACGTCTCGGCGGCAGAACGCCGGAATGGTTTTCCCCTCTCTCCTTCTCTCTGGAAGACGGCGAAGACCGTGTGCTCACCGTTTCCATGCCGCACGAACTTTTTTTCCGCTGGTATGTCGAACGAGGCCGCACCGCACTGGAAAAGGCTGCCCGAAGCGTGCTCGGCACCCGCACGTCGCTACGCTACGAGTGGCCGCAGCAGCAACAGCCTCCCCTGCCCTGTGCGCCTCTTTCCTCCGACCCCGTGGACAGCCTGCCCGTCTTTGACGACTTTCTCGTCAACGGCCGCAGCAGAAACGACATAAGACTTCTGCGCCTCGCCCTGCAGAAGGAACCCCGCGTCATTTTCCTTCGGGGAGCCTCCGGCACGGGCAAGACCCATCTTTCGCGCGCCGCCTTCGGGCAGTTCTGCCGTCGCTTCCACGGAAGAGCGGTCTTCCTTTCCGGAAGCGAAATGCTGACGCGCTTTCGCCGCTCCCCCGACTTTTTTCAACGCCTGGCTCGCGGCTGCGACGCCCTGGTGGCCGACGATCTTCAGCTTCTGGAAAACGTCCCCGATGCCCAGCGAGAACTTGCGGCCCTTCTCGACGTTCTTGCCGGCAGGACCTTCTTTCTCGGCACGCTTTCCCTGGACGGCGCCCTTCTTCCCGAACTGCACGACCGGCTCTGCTCCAGCCTTTCCCTTCTGCTTCCCGAGCCGGATCTCGACGTGCGCCTGCGCTTCGCCCAGATGAGCATGGAAAAGACCGGCCTGCCCGCACACCATGCCACGGCCCTCATGCTGGCCAGACGCTGTCTGCGCCTGCGCCACATCCAGGGAATTCTGGAACAGCTGCGTCTGCGTTACGAACAAGACAAAAAACTGCCCTCGGCCGCAGAACTTGCCCATCTTCTGGAACGCTCCGGTCAGACCATGGCCGCAGACGCGGATTCCATCCTGGCGGCCGTGGCTGCCCACTACGGCTGTACTTCATCGCAACTGCGTGAAAACACAAGAAGCAGAGAACTTTCCCATCCCCGGCAGATGGCCATGTATCTGTGCCGAAGCCTGCTCGGGGAATCCTACCCGTCCATCGGTCTCCTCTTTGGCGGAAAAAATCACACGACTGTCATGTATGCCGTGAAAAAGATTGAAAAACTTAAAGTTACGAACAAAGATGTGCACAGTCTGGTCACAAAGCTGACGAAACAGTGCGCAAACGGCGTTCAGGGAGGTCGAAAACCGGCCTGAATGTGCGTCTTCTTACTTGAGGTTCCTCTTTTTGTTTCTATCTTATTCAATAATTTCAAGATGTTGAACGAGATAAGAACAAAGTGGCGATATTAAACCTTCTACTACAAGGAAAAGACATGTATTTAACCGTAAAAAAGGAACAGATCATCGAAGGCCTTCAGAAGGCGGCTTCCATCATTCCCAGCAAGGCGGGAGCAGCCTATCTGCGTTCGATCTGGCTTCAGGCCGTGAAGTCTCCCGAAGGGGACCGGCTTACCATCATGTCCACCGACGTGAACATCGAATTCACGGGCACCTATCCTGCAGAGATAAAGGAAGAGGGAACGGCAGGCGTGAACGGACGGGCCTTCGTGGAACTTCTGCGCCGTCTGCCCGGAGGAGAAATCAATCTTCGCCTGGATGAGGAATCGCACATCCTTTCCGTGGAACAGGGACGCCGTTCCTACAAGCTCCCCACGGTGGATCCGGTATGGTTCCAGCCCCTTCCTCCCTTTCCTGAAGAAGGTGCCGTGCTGTGGGCCGGTGATTTCTTCCAGGACGTCATCGATCGCGTGTCCTTCTGCATCAGCGACGACGACAGCGCCGAAGGTCTGGCCTGTCTGTACCTCAAGGCCGGAGAGGCCGGAAAGGTGGACGTGTGCGGTCTGAACGGTCATCAGTTCGCCATGGTGCGTTTCATCAACGATGCCCTGGCGAATCTTCTGCCGGAAAACGGTCTTCTCATTCAGAAGAAGTACGTCAATGAGCTGCGCAAGTGGCTGGGCAGCGACGAGGTCATGCTGAACATAAGCGAACGCCGCTTCCACATCCGCACCGGCTCCGGCAGCGAAACCCTGAGCATTCCCCGCAGCGCCAACTTCAGCTATCCCGACCATCTGAGTTTTCTGGCCAGACTCGACGGCGCGAACACCTCGCAGCTCGACGTGGACCGCCGTGAAACGCTGAACGCCCTTGACCGTCTGCTCATCTTCAACAACGACAGCGACCGCTGCACCTATTTCCGCTTCTCTCCCGAGGACGTGGAGCTCTCCGCCCAGGGCCAGGAAACGGGTTCCGCCACCGAACATCTGGAAGGCTCATTCAAGGGGGATCTGGAAGTCATCGCCTTCCCCACGCGCAGCCTCATGGACATACTCGGACATTTTCAGTCCGCTTCTCTGCATTATGTGTTCACCGGAGCGGAAGGCCCCTGCGGCATCACCGGCTCCGAGGATGCCGAATACACCGTCATTCTCATGCCCATGAAAATTGCCGAATCTTCCTACTATACGGAAGAAGAGTAAGCCTCTCAGGTCATGTTCCCATGCCTTTTCATGGGAA
>NZ_CAJJIC010000042.1 GCF_905187505.1 uncultured Mailhella sp. | reverse complement strand
TTGCTTATAGCTGGTATAAAAAAGCTGCTGAACAAGGCGATGCTGATGGACAGAATTTTTTAGCATGGCGGTATAAAAATGGAGATAGTGTAGAAAAAAATTTAAAGACTGCTTTTTATTGGTTTATGAAGGCAGCAGAACAAAATCATTTTTGCGCTCAAAATTCTGTCGGATTTGCGTATGCTCGCGGTGATGGAGTAAAAAAGGATTATAAAAAAGCAGTAAATTGGTATTATAAAGCTGCCGTTCAAGGATATTCTTGGGGAGAGTATAATTTGGGATTACAATTCAAAAATGGAAGAGGAGTTCCAAAAGATTTTCAAAAAGCAGTTTTATGGTATGAGAGAGCGGCAAAGCAGGGTAATTTGTGGGCTCTGAATAATCTTGGAATGTGCTATTTGAACGGAGAAGGTACTCGAAGGAATTATCAAAAGGCGTTTGAGTTGTTTGGTAAGGCGGCTGAAGGAAATCATTCCTACGGGCAATACAATCTCGGGCGCTGTTATGAGAATGGCTGGGGAGTAGAGCAGAATATTCCTAAGGCTGTGGAATGGTACAGGAAGGCGGCGGATCAAGGCCACCAGGATGCGAAAAAAAATCTTGAATGGCTGCAGTAGCTGCGTCAGTAGTACTGACGGGCAGTTTTAATTTTTTTTCTCTTCCTTCACATTTTTTCTTGAAAAAAGGCTCCGCATTTCGTAGTCTTTCAAAAAACACGCCGTAAAGGCGAAGGAAATCACGATGAACGTCCGCAATGCCGCCGCCCTTTTGAAGAACGAAGCCTGCTTCGCTTCTTCTCTGCTGCTGTGCGCTCTTCTTTGCGGACGACTGTCCGGTCTGCTGCTGTGCCCGGACATACCGTGATTTCTGACGAATGACAGGCAAAAGGCTGTTCCGTCGGAAGTCGGAGCAGCCTTTTTTATAGCCTCCGTCCGCCCCCGGGCGGCAGAGGATGAAGGATGAAAGCTGCAGGCCGCGAAAGGCGGCCTGAAAACGCAAGGAGAAAACCATGTCCGACCGCGTCATTATTTTCGATACCACGCTCCGCGACGGGGAACAGTCCCCCGGCGCCACCATGGACCTCAGTGAAAAGATCCGCATCGCCCGTCAGCTGGAAATGCTGGGCGTCGACGTCATCGAGGCGGGTTTCCCCGCGGCCAGCGAAGGCGACTTCGAGGCCGTGAAGGCCATTGCCCAGAACGTGGAGAACGCGCAGGTCGCAGGCCTTGCCCGCGCCAACGCCAAGGACATCGACCGCGCCTGGGAAGCCGTGAAGTTCGCCCGCAATCCGCGCATCCATACCTTCATCGCCACCTCGCCCATCCACATGGAATACAAGCTGCGCAAGACTCCCGACGAAGTCGTGGAGCTCGCCGTGGCCGCCGTGAAGCGCGCCGCTTCCTACACGCCCAACGTCGAATTCTCCGCCGAGGACGCCTCCCGTTCCGACCGTGACTTCCTCGTGCGCATCGTCACCGCCGCCATCGACGCCGGCGCCACCACCATCAACATTCCCGACACCGTGGGCTTCGCCCAGCCCGACGAGTTCGGCGCGCTCATCCGCTACCTCATCGAAAACGTGCCCAACGCCGACAAGGCCATCTTCAGCGTGCACTGCCACGACGACCTCGGTCTTGCCGTGGCCAACAGCCTTGCCGCCGTCAAGAACGGCGCCCGTCAGGCCGAACTGTGCCTGAGCGGCATCGGCGAACGGGCGGGCAACGCCTCCCTCGAGGAATTCGTCATGGCCCTGAAGCTCCGCCCCGAATATTACGGCGTGGAATGCTCCATCGTCACCGAGCAGCTCTATCCTTCCTGCCATCTGCTTTCGCTCATCATCGGTCGTCCCATTCCGGCCAACAAGGCCATCATCGGCAGCAACGCCTTCGCCCATGAGTCCGGCATCCATCAGGACGGCATGCTCAAGAACCGCAACACCTACGAGATCATGACCCCGCAGGCCGTGGGCCGCAAGTCCACCGACATCGTCATCGGCAAGCATTCCGGCCGCAACGCCGTGCGCACCCGCCTCGAGGAACTCGGCTACACGCTCGACAACGATCAGGTCAACGCCGTGTTCGCCGCCATGAAGGAACTTGCCGACAAGAAGGCCCGCATCCACGACGAGGACCTTGAAGCCCTCGTCTTCTCCGAAGTGTACCGCATGCGCATCCCGGACCGCTTCCGCCTGAGCAACATCTGCGTGCAGACCACCATGGGTTCCACCATGCCCACCACCGCCGCCGTGGTCATGCAGGATCACGACGAGGAAGTGCGCCTTGCCGGATTCGGCGTCGGCCCCATCGACGCGGCCTTCAACGTCATTTCCCAGATCTGCGGCACCCATGCCGAGCTTGAGAAGTTCTCCGTCAACGCCATCACCGGCGGCACCGACGCCCAGGGCGAAGTGTCCGTGCATCTGCGCGACGGCAAGTATTCCGCCACGGGCCGCGGCTCCGACCTCGACATCATCGTGGCCAGCGCCAAGGCCTATGTCGACGCCCTGAACCGCCTTGAACACAAGGAAAAGGACGTCATCAGCTACAAGCAGAACCCCGTCGACTAGCCGTTCAAAAGGCCGGGCCCTCGCCCGGCCTTTTTCTTCCTTCGTCCGCGCTCCCGATGACCGGGGGAGGGCGGCAAGACCTGTTTCGGGCGTTTTTCGTCCGACTTTCCCCGGCCGCCGTTTCTCAGAAGCGCCGCGGCGAGAACCGTTCACGTTTTTCCTGGAGATGGAACCATGGCAATGACCCTTGCCCAGAAAATACTTCAGATGCACACCGACGAAGAGGTCCGCGAACCCGGACAGATCGTGGAATGCTCCCTTTCCGGCGTGCTCGCCAACGACATTACCGGCCCCCTTGCCATCAAGTCCTTCCGTGCCATGGGCGCGAAGAAGGTCTTCGACAAGGACCGCGTGTTCCTCGTGATGGATCACTACACCCCGCAGAAGGACATAGCCTCGGCCAATCAGGTCATCGTGTCGCGGCGCTTTGCCGAAGAAATGGGCATCACCCACTATTATGAAGGCGGCTGCGCCGGCGTGGAACACGCGCTTCTGCCCGAAAAGGGCCTCGTGAAGCCCGGCGACCTTGTCATCGGCGCGGACAGCCATACCTGCACCTACGGCGGCATCGGCGCGTTCTCCACCGGCCTCGGCTCCACCGACATCGCCTGCGGCATGGTGCTCGGCAGGCTGTGGTTCAAGGTTCCCGCCACCATCCGCGTGAACATCGAGGGAACCATGCCCCGCTGGATTCGCGGCAAGGACCTCATCCTGCGTCTCATCGGCGAGATAGGCGTGGACGGCGCGCTGTACCGCGCCCTGGAATTCGGCGGCTCCGCCCTGAAGGACGTGGACATTGAAGGGCGTCTGTGCATGGCCAACATGGCCATCGAGGCGGGCGGCAAGTGCGGCCTCTTCCCCTCCGACGACCTTACCGCAGAATACTGCCGCGCCCACGGCACGCCCGATCCCATGCGCCTCGCCGCCGATGAGGGCGCGGAATACGAGCGCGTGGTCACCATGGACGTCACCGGCATGGAACCCGTCGTGGCCTGCCCGCATCTGCCGGAAAACACCCGTCCCGTTTCCGAGCTTTCCGACGTCGCCGTGGATCAGGTGGTCATCGGCTCCTGCACCAACGGCCGCATTTCCGACATGCGCGACGCCGCCGAAATTCTGCGCGGCCGCAAGGTGGCAAAGGGCGTGCGCTGCATCGTCATTCCCGCCACGCCTTCCGTGTGGCGTCAGGCCATGGATGAAGGACTCTTCGAGGTGTTCTCCGACGCAGGCTGCGTCATCAGCACTCCCACCTGCGGCCCCTGCCTCGGCGGCTACATGGGCGTGCTCGGCGACGGCGAACGCTGCATTTCCACCTCGAACCGCAACTTCCGCGGCCGCATGGGCAGCCTTGAGTCGGAACTCTACCTCGCAAGCCCCGTCGTGGCGGCCGCTTCCGCCGTCACCGGCGTCATCACCGGCCCCGAGGCGCTCTAGGCTCCGGCGCCTCCGAAGCCGGAAACGCTTCCGCTTCGGAAATTCGCCGGAAACAACGAATCTCTGCGGGACCTTGTTCCCGCACCCCTCGCGCCCCGCGCGGGGAAATACAGGAGTCATCCATGTCCTTTACCGGAAAAGTCCATAAGGTCGGCGCGCATATCGACACCGACGCCATCATCCCGGCCCGTTTTCTCGTGACCACCGATACCCGCAAGCTCGGCGAGGCCTGCATGGAAGGCCTGGAACCCGGCTGGGTCAAGCGCGTGCACGAGGGCGACATCATCGTGGCCGGACGCAACTTCGGCTGCGGCTCCTCCCGTGAACACGCCCCCCTCGCCATCATCGGCGCGGGCATACGCGCCGTGGTGGGCCACAGCTTCGCCCGCATCTTCTACCGCAATGCCTTCAACATGGGCCTCATGCTCCTCGAAGTCGGCGACGAGGTCGATAAGATAAACGACGGCGATACCCTCGAAATCAGCCCCGAAAACGGTACCATCCGCGACCTCGACAACGGCGCGGAAATCCGTATCCCCCCCCTGTCCCCCATGATGCAGACCCTCATCGACAAGGGCGGCATGGTCAACTACGTCAAGGAACAGCTCAAGCTCCGCGGCGAAGCCGAGTAAAGGCAGAAAAGACAGAAAGGCAGGAAAGGCATGCGGGGGAAATGATTTCCCCCGCGCCCCCACGACTCCGTCGTCAGGCTTCGCCTGCCGCCGGTCGGAGGGCGAAGGAAGAACCGCGGCCGTGTCGGTCGTGGTTCTTTTTTTTGTGTCCCGGACGTGGAAGAGGGAAGAGAGAAAAGGCAGGAAAGACAGAAAGGCGGAAAAGGCATGCGGGGGGAATGATAGCGCTGCTGTCGCCATCCGTAAGGCGCTGCGCGCCAACGGCTGCCGCTCCCCCCGCGCCCCCACGACTCCGTCGTCAGGCTTCGCCTGCCGCCGGTCGGAGGGCGAAGGAAGAACCGCGGCCGTGTCGGTCGTGGTTCTTTTTTTTGTGTCCCGGACGTGGAAGAGGGAAGAGAGAAAAGGCAGGAAAGACAGAAAGGCGGAAAAGGCATGCGGGGGGAATGATAGCGCTGCTGTCGCCATCCGTAAGGCGCTGCGCGCCAACGGCTGCCGCTCCCCCCGCGCCTCCTCGGTTCCGTCGTCGGGCTTCGCCTGCGGGCAGACGAGTGAGCCCGGAAAAAGTCGCGCTCGGCCCCTCGGTCTCACCTTCATTTTTTCCTTTTCAGGGAACTCCCTTGACGCTGCGAGTCGAGGCGGGTACCGTCAAAATAGTGTAAATTCAAAGTCCTGTCCGTTCGAGGCCGTTTTTTCGTCCTGTAGAAAGGGGAGAAGCCGCGTTCTCGGACAGAAGAGGCGCAGAAAAAATGAAAGTGGTTCACGTTCCCTGTTCCGGGGAACGTGCCGCCCGGGGGAAAACATGAAGCTGAACCATATGTATGAGATGAACACCAGGCAGATTCAGGACGTAGTTCGGAAAACGGACATAGCCTTTCTTCCCGTGGGGCCCACGGAGGTTCATTCTCAGCATCTTCCCGTGGGGACCGACATCGAAAGCGCGCTCGACGTGTGCGAACGCGCGGCCGCAAAGCTGGCGGAACTCGGCATTGAAACGCTCATCGCGCCGCCCGTGAACTACGCGCTGGCCGAGGCGGCGAACTGCTTTGTCGGAAACATGACCCTGCGCTATGAAACCGTGGTCGCCGTGGTGGAAGACGTGTGCGCCGGGCTCGGCCGATGGGGATTTCGGCGCATCTTCGTCATGTGCGGCCACGCGGAGCCGCGCAACGCGCAGGCGCTCAGGGAGGCGGCGGAAAACGTCATGAAGCGCGACCCGAGTCTTCAGGTCGTCGTGTCCGACTGGCTGCTCGGCTCGGGCATTCAGGATCTTCTGCAGTGCGAACACCCGGAATGGGATCTTCATGCCGGTGAAAGCGAAACCGCGCTCATGCTCAATCGCCGCCCCGACCTTGTGGATGCCGAAATTCTGAAGACGCTCGAACCCAACTGGGAAGGAGAATTTCTTTTCGACAGGCTGGCCGGAGGCAACGACTTCATAGGCTGCCGCGCACCTCTGGCCTACTTCGGCGATCCGCGCATCGCCACGGCCGAAACCGGGGAAAAGGTGTACGAGCGCTATGCCGATCATGTGGTGGAAGAGGTGCTGAACAGCCGGGAGAGAGCCTCCGCCCGGTCGTGACGGACGCGGAATGATTCCGGCCGGAAAGCAGCCGGAAGCGTCGGAAACGCTGACGGCGTCCGGCTTGTTCCGTTTGGAAATCGGAGCGGAACGCTTCGTAGCCGCCCGGAAAAGACGGTGCGGGAAACGATGAGCGGGAGAGAAGGTCTTGTCTTCCGCTCATTTTTTGCGCCCTGATGCGGCGTGTTCATGAATGCCCGGATTCGTCCGTAAAAAACGTTGAAGAGCGGCGTATAATCTGTTAGTCTCGTCAGAATGTGAAGAGTCTCTTGTCGGGGTGCAAGTGAAGAGTCTTTCATTTTCACCCCTTGCGCGGTCTCGTGCCATGGAGGGTGGCGGGGCTGCGAGTTGTTTTCCTCGCTTTTTTCGGAAAGCGTCAGCTCTCTGGGGGATGTATGGAACCTTATTATGCTGGGTGGATGTCGCTTTTGCCGCCCGTTACGGCCATCGTGCTCGCGCTCATCACCAAGGAAGTGATTTCCTCTCTGCTCATCGGCATTCTGACCGGCACGTTCATCTATTCCGTGGGCACGGGGGCGGATTTCGTGGTCATGAACACCATTGAGTCGGCCTTTGCCATCATGGGCAAGCGCCTCAACTTCGACATCGTGATGTTCTGCTCGGCGCTCGGCGCGCTGGTGTACGTCATTTCCATGGCGGGCGGTTCCCGCGCCTACGGCCGCTGGGCCACTTCGCGCATCAAAAGCCGCCGCACGGCCATGCTGTCCACCTGCGGACTCGGCGGCCTCATCTTCATCGACGACTATTTCAACTGCCTCACCGTGGGCACCGTCATGAAGCCCGTCACCGACACGTACAAGATTTCCCGCGCCAAGCTCGCCTACATCATCGACGCCACGGCCGCCCCGGTGTGCATCATCGCGCCCATTTCCAGCTGGGCCGCCGCCGTGGGCAGCAATTTGAAGTCCACCGGCGCGTTCGAGAGCGAAATTGCCGCCTTCATCGCGGCCATTCCGTATAATTTCTACTCGCTGCTTTCCCTCACCCTCGTGGTGCTGCTGTGCCTCTTCAAGTGGGATTTCGGTCCCATGCGCGCGGCGGAAAAGCGCGCCGAACACGGCGATCTCGGCGTGATGGCGCAGAAGTCGGAAATAGGCCTCGAAACCAAGAACGGCCACGTGTTCGACATGCTCATTCCCATAGGCAGCCTCATCGTGTTCGCCGTGCTCGCCATGATGTACAGCGGCGGCTACTGGGGTTCCGATCCGGCCTATCATGAGTTCCGCGCCGCCCTCGGCAACTGCAACGCCTCGCCCGCGCTGGTGTGGGCCTCCTTCGGCGGACTGGTCGTGGCGCTGCTGCTCTACGTTCCCCGCCGTCTCATGAGCCTTTCCGAGTTCATGCACGGCGCCGTGGAAGGCATGAAGGCCATGCTTACCGCCAACCTCATCCTCGTGCTCGCCTGGGGCATCAGCGGCGTGTGTCAGGACATGCTCCAGACCAACAAGTTCGTGGAATCGCTGGTCACGAGCGGCAACATGGTGGGCGGCATGCTGCCCTTCCTCATCTTCGTCATCGCAGGCTTCCTCAGCTTCTCCACCGGCACGGCCTGGGGCTCCTTCGGCATTCTCATCCCGCTGGTGGTGCCCGTGGCGCAGGCGCTCTGCCCCGAGCTTCTCGTGGTGTCCCTTTCCGCCACGCTGGCGGGCAGCGTGTTCGGCGATCACTGCTCGCCCATTTCCGACACCACCATTCTTTCCAGCGCCGGCGCGGGATGCAGCCACATAGAGCACGTGTCCACGCAGCTTCCCTACGCGCTTCTTGCCGCGGGGTGCAGCGCCGTGGGCTACCTCGTGGCGGGATTCGTCAGCTCCAGCCCCTGGATCTGCCTGCTCGTGAGCGGTGCGCTCCTCGTGGTGTTCCTGCTCATTCTGAACGCCCTGCACAACAGAAGGGACGCCGCGGCCGCCTGACGCGCTTCAAGAGCCCTTGAAAAAAGCCTTCGGGCGTCATCCGTCCGAAAAAGCATGAGAAAATCCCCGCCGGAGAGTTTCTGGCGGGGATTTTTCGTGTCTGAAGGCAGCGACCTGAAGGGCCGGCGCCGATCGCGGCGCAGCATGGGGGCGGTCTTCGCGAAGGGCTGTCGCCACGGAAGAAGAGCCGGTATTTTGTGCGGGCGAGGGCTCAGGGCACGAATCCGTCGGTTGCGGAGAGGGGATGCCCTGCAAGGCGCGAGGGCAGGAGACGATGAGGCGGCGAGCTTTGAATCGCTCGGCAGGCACTTTGCAGCAGGGAGAGGACGGAAGACGCGGCGGCACGGGGAAAGCGTGAGGCCTTCGCGCAAGAAAAAGCCCTTCGCGGGAAGGGCTTTTCGGGCCGCGCCCGGTCTGTGTCTCCGGGCGCGGGCTTGTGGGGAGCGGCCGCCCTCCCCCTCGGAAGGGCGGAAAGAGGGAAATCAGTGCATCATGGAAGGCAGCCACAGGCTGAGCTGCGGGAAGGCCACGATGAGTCCGACGCACACGAACAGGCCCACCACGTAGGGGAGCGAGGCCTTGTACATGAGACCGATGGGCACGTCGGCAATGCCCTTCATGACGAAGAGGTTGATGCCGAAGGGCGGAGTGATGCCGGCCATGTTCTTGACGAGGGTGGAGATGACGCCGAACCACACGAGGTTCCAGCCGAACACCTTGGCGATGGGCACGAAGATGGGCACGCAGATGAGCACGAGCGGGATGGCGGGGATGAAGCAGCCGAGGAAGCAGAGCACGATGATGATGGCCACCATGACCAGCATGGGCGCGATGTCCAGGGCGGCGATGGCGTTGGCGAGCACCATGGGGATGCGGCTCAGGGTCATGAAGTTGCCGAGCAGGTTGGCGCCCGCGAGCAGGGCGAAGCACATGGCGGTGAACTTGCCCGCGTCGTTGAGGGCGGAGGAGAGCTTCTTTCTGGTCATGCGGCGCAGCGCATAGGCGAGGGCCAGCATGCCGAACACGCCCACGCCGCCGCCTTCCGTGGCGGTGAAGATGCCGCCGTAGATGCCGCCGATGACCAGAATGAATATGGCCATGATGGGCAGGGCGGAGCGCAGGGAGGAGAAGGCTTCCACGCGGGACACGCGGGGCGAGGCGGGCGCGGCCGCGGGATTGATGCGGGCCCACACCACGATGACGCCGATGAAGCAGAACATGCACAGAAGGCCGGGAATGACGCCGGCGATGAACAGTTCGCCTATGGACTGTTCGGCGAGCACGCCGTAGAGGATGAAGGTGGTGGAGGGCGGGATGAGGCTGCCGATGGTGCCGGAGCAGGCGAGGCAGCCTATGGCGAGGGCGTCGTCGTAGTGGCTCTTGCGCATTTCCGGCAGGGCGATGGCGGACATGGCCACGCTGCCTGCGAGCGAGTCGCCCACCACGGCGCCGAAGGCCGTGCAGGCGCACACGCTGCCGGTGGCGAGGCCGCCGCGCCAGTGCCCCATCCAGGAGCGGGCGGCGCGGTAGAGATCCTGACCGAACTGACCTTCAAAGCACACGTAGCCCATGAGCAGGAAGAACATGAGCGGCGACCAGTCGTAGCTGGCCACGGTGTTGTACCAGAACTGACCGAGCATGTTCCAGGCGGCCATGGTGCCGCGCATGTTGGCGATGAACACGGCGGCCGAGGCCATGAGGGCGTAGGCCACGGGCATGCCGGAGAAGAAAAGGAAGAACATGAACGCGCAGCCCCACACGCCGAGGGCCACGCTGGAAACGCCGCGCATTCTGTTCATGGCGAACCACAGGAAGGCGGCCGTGGTGGCGAAGGCCGCAACAAGGGCCAGGAGCATGGCTCCGGAGCCGTAGTTGTCGTGGGCCTTCAACATGGCGGCGAAGAAGTCGTGCACGAGGGTGAGCAGAAGAAGCAGGCAGCCTGCCGAGGCGAACCACACGAAGGGGGCCACGGGCAGGTTGAGCGTGGGAGAGTAGAGCTCGCAGGTGGAGGCGTAGCGGACCATGGCGGCAAGGCATACGCCCACGGTGGCCACGGACCAGAAGGTGGTGACCACGGAAAGAAGCGTCTGCGCCTTTTCGCTGAGCTTGGCCGTCACCACGTCCATGACGATGTGGCCGCCCGTCCACTGCGCATAGGCCACGGACGTGAAGAACACGATGACCATGAAGAACTCGGTGAGTTCCAGCGTGCCGCTGAGCGGACGGGAGAAGAAGTACCGCAGACCGACGTCGAGCGTGGTGATGAGCACCATGAGCAGGAAGAAGAGCATGCCGAGGGCGCTGACCTTCTGACATATGATCTCGAGGTGCTTCAGAATGCCGACGCACGCGCGCAGGGGCGCCAGGCCGGAGGACTGAGGGGAAAGATGGGGTGCTTGAGATGTGGCCATGACTGGACTCCTGGGCGTTGAACGGGGAGCGCGTGCCTTTGCGGAGCGCTCCGGCAGAGGCGGACTGAGCCGCGTGCAGGTTCAGGGGGTTCCGCGCATGTTTGCGGGAACGGTTCGGCGTCTCGTCCCTCCGGCACGGGACGGGAGGAGAAAAAGGCCGGTGAAAGACATTCCCCGGCCCGGTTAGTCGTTATTTTTCCACGTAGTTTGCGGCGCGGGACTGGGCCCAGGGGGTCATGTCGCGCTTTTCGAGTTCGCGGAACTTGGCAAGAATGGCTTCGGCGGGAAGTCCCTTGTTCGTGGTGAACTCCACCCATTCCTTGTAGGTGGGTTCGGCGAGGGCGTCGGCCTTGGCGTAGTCGGCATCGGAGAACATGAAGAGCTTGCCGCCCTGTTCTTTCTGCCAGCGTCCAAGGCTGTTGTACTGCATGTCGTTCCAGAAATCGCTGAACAGCTTGGGCGCGTATTCGCGCGACACGTCGTCGACGATCTTCTGAAGGTCGGGCGGCATGCTGTCGTAGGTGTCCTTGTTCATCACGCAGTAAAACACCGAGCCGCCGAGGTTCACGAGAGTGACGTTCTTGATGATGTCGCCGAGCTTGCGGGAAACGAGCACTTCGCAGTCGATCACGGCGCCGTCGATGACGCCCTTTTCCAGCGACATGTACATGTCGGGCAGGGAAATGCCCACCACGGTGGCGCCGAGGGCGCGGGCCCGTTCCAGACGAATGCCGCCGCCCGACACGCCTATCTTCAGACCCTTGAGGTCTTCAAGGCTCTTCACGGGCTTGTCGCGGGTGCCGATGAGCATGCCCATGGTATGGCCTTCCACAAAGAGCAGATGCGTGCCTTCCACGTCCTGCATGGCTTCCTTGGGGAAGCTTTCGTGCAGGGAGCGGACGAGGTTTGCCGCGTCCACGGTGCACAGGCTGGGGCGCCTTCACGGGGGCGACGTACGAGCGCAAGGGCATGCTGGCCATGGCGCATTCGGGCATACTTTTCCTCGACGAGGTGGGGGAACTTTCCATGGACATACAGGCGCTTCTGCTCAAGGCCATAGAGGAGAAGCGCTTTTTCCCCTTCGGGTCGGACAAGCCGGTGTTCAGCAACTTTCAGCTCATTACGGCCACGAACTGCGATCTTTTTGCCGAAGCCCGCAACGGCAGGTTCAGGACGGATCTTTTTGCGCGCATCAATCTGTGGCACTTCAAACTTCCGAGCCTGCGGGAGAGAACGGAAGACATAGAAGCCAACATCGACTACGAGCTCAAGCGTCTTTCCGAGCAGCGAGGCGTGTTCGCCGACTTTCTGCCCGAGGCCCGAGAAGCCTACCTGCGCTTTGCCCGTTCGCCCGAGGCCGTGTGGCCCGGCAACTTCCGCACGCTCGCAAGCAGCATGGAGAGAATGCACACCTATGCCTTTCAGGGCATCATCACCAAGGAGACCGTGGACAGGGAAATAGCCTATCTGCGGGGCCTCTGGCGCAGAAGGACCGAAAAGCTGGAGGGCATAGAGTTTCCCCTCATCGCCCGGGCCTCTCACCTCATAGACCGCGAGCTCGACCTATTCGACAAGGTGCAGCTTGAAAAGGTGCTTGAGGTCTGTCTTTCCTGCAAGCGCCGTTCCGAGGCGGGCCGTCTGCTCTTTGCCAGCTCCCGGCTCAGAAAGAGCAGCAACGACGACACCGCAAGACTCAACAAGTATCTGCGTTCCTTCAACCTGTCGTGGGAGAGCGTGAAAAGCCTCGAAGAGTGACGGCTTCCGCACCGCGGACAATCCGTCCGCAGGAAACGCAGGAGAACAGGCCTGGGGAAAACGGGGAAGGGCGCGTTTTCAGTTCGGAAGCTGCCGCCTGAGATAGATCATGTCCCGGAGCGCCTTGCCGTCTTCCACGATGGGGTGATCGTAGTTCTTCACGAAGAAGTCTTTTTCCACATGGGAGAAGGTGAAGCCGCAGGCGCGGTAGAAGCCGAGCGTGGCGGGGCTGTCGCCCGTGCCCACCTGCATGATGCCGTTGCCGCGGTAGCGGTTCAGAAGAAAGTCGAGCAGTTCCCGGCCGAGGCCCCGTCTCCGCAGTTCCGGAGCGACGGCGATGTTCTTGAGTTCGTACAGGCCGTCGTCTTCCTTCGTGACCACGGCCACGGCCTGGGGATTTTCCTTGTCGTCGAAGGCCACGAAGAGCTCGCCGCGTTCAAGATAGCGCTCTATCATGTTCACCTGTTCGTCGGCTTCCAGAAGCAGGGGCAGAAAGCGTTTTTTGCGGTGCTCGATGCGGCGTATGATCATGGAAACTCCGTGCAGTAAAAAGGGAGCGCCCATGACGGACGCGCCCCGGTTCACGAGAAGCGGAAAGTTTTCGCTCCGTCCTATTTATTTGTTGTAGCTTTCCCAGTAGGAAGCCATGCGGGCCTTGGCCTTCTTCATGCGTTCGCGCAGCATGAGACGATAGGCTTCCACGCTGCCGCCTATGTCGTCCATGCTGCCGCGGGCCACGCCGCTGTCCACGGCGGCCTGGGCCACGGCCGGAGCCACCCATTCGATGATGCGCGGATCAAGCGGCATGGGAATGATGTATTCCGGACCGAAGGTGAAGTCGCGGCCGTGATAGGCGGCACGCACGTCTTCGGGCACGGGTTCGAGGGCGAGATCGGCAAGAGCGCGGGCGGCGGCGATTTTCATTTCTTCGTTGATCTTGCTTGCGCGCACGTCGAGCGCGCCGCGGAAGATGAACGGGAAGCCGGACACGTTGTTCACCTGATTGGGATAGTCGGAACGGCCCGTGCCCATGATGGCGTCGGGACGCACGGCCTTGGCCTCTTCGTAGCCGATTTCCGGCACGGGGTTGGCGCAGGCGAAGATGACGGGATTTTCGGCCATGCCCTTCAGCATGTCGGGCTTGAGGGTTCCCGGGCCGGACAGACCGAGGAAGAGGTTGGCGCCTTCCATGGCGGCGTAGAGGGTGTCGGCAATGGATGCGCCGGGGGCGGGTTCGGCCTGGGCGAAGGTCATCTGCACGTCGGACAGGTCGGTGCGTCCCGTATGGATGAGCCCCTTGATGTCGAACATGGAAATGTTTTCCTTCTTCACGCCCATGGAGGCGTAGAAGCGGGCGCAGGCCATGCCGGCGGCTCCCGCGCCCATGACGACGATCTTCATGTCGGCGATGTCGCGGCCCGTGATGCGCGAAGCGTTCATGAGCGCCGCGCCGGTAATCACGGCCGTGCCGTGCTGATCGTCGTGGAACACGGGAATGTTCATGGACTTTTTCAGCTCTTCCTCAATGTAGAAGCACTCCGGGCCGCGGATGTCTTCGAGGTTGATGCCGCCGAAGGTGGGCTCGAGTGCCTTCACGATGTCGATGAGGCGGTCGGGATCGGAGCAGTCAAGCTCGATGTCGAAGGCGTCCACGTCGGCAAAGAGCTTGAAGAGCATGCTCTTGCCTTCCATGACGGGCTTGCCCGCGAGCGGTCCGATGTTGCCGAGACCGAGCACTGCGGTGCCGTTGGTCACCACGGCCACAAGGTTGCTGCGGCCCGTGAGCTTTGCGGCCATGGCTTCGTCGGCCACGATGTCGCGGCAGGCTTCGGCCACGCCGGGACTGTAGGCGAGAGTGAGGTCGTCCTGATCCACGGCCTTCTTGCTGGGCATGACTTCGATTTTGCCGGGGCGGGGCAGCCCGTGATAGCGGCGCACGTCTTCCTTGGTGTAGCTCATGAATATGATCCTTTGGTTATTTTGAGAGAACGTCTTTCATGACGGCAAGCGCCGAGCGCATGGCTTCGGCATTCGCCTGCGTGCCCATGTGACCCATGCGGAACACCTTGCCCGCAATCGGTCCGAGGCTGCCGCCCACATACAGACCGCGCGCGGCAAGCGCCGTGCGCCAGTCGTTCCACTGCCAGCCTTCGGGCACGCGGACGGCGGTCACGGTGGGGGAGTTCACGGCGTCCTTCGCGGGCCACAGCGAAAGCCCCAGGGCATTCACTCCTTCGCGGCACTGACGCGCCACGGCTTCATGACGGGCAAACACGTTGTCCAGCCCTTCCTTTTCAAGGGCCGAGAGCGAAGCGTCCAGCGCGGCCACGCCCCACCAGTTGGGAGTGTACGGGAATCTCATGGCGTCTTCAATGGCGTTGTCGAAGGGACGCACGGCGTCGTAGCCCGTGTAGTTCACCTCGCGCACGCGTTCCCACGCCGCAGCGCTCACGCTCATGAAGCTCATGTCCGGCGGGCAGGCAAGACACTTCTGAGAGCCGCCGAGCACGCAGTCGGCATGCCACGCGTCAGCATGCACCGGCGCGCCGCCCGCGCTGGCCACCGTGTCCACCACCAGGAAGGGCACGCCCAGATCCTTTTTCAGCTGCCCGAGCTCCTCCAGCGGGTTCAGCGTGCCGGAAGGCGTTTCGCAGTGCACCGCCGTCATGAGCACGGGATGATGCTCCTTTACGGCGTCCTTCACCCTTTCCAGCGTGGAAGCGGAAATCGTCCTGTCGTAGGGCTCGGAAACAAGCACGGCCTTGCAGCCGATGACCTTTGTCATGTCGGCAAAGCCGTCGCCGAACACGCCCGTGCCTACGCAGAGCACCGTGTCCCCGGGCCTGAGCAGACTCTTCAGCGCCCCCCACAGTACCAGCATCCCTTCGCCGGTGCCCATGAGCACGTCTTCCTTCGTGCCCAGAATCTTCTGAAGACGCGTCCTTACCGACTTGTAAAGTTCAAGATATTCCGTGCCCATGCGCGGAGGCGCATAGTCTCTGGAAAGCGCGCGGGCAACGTCGGGATGAACGGAAACGGGACCGGGATAGAAAGGCATGGCCGCATAAGGCTTGAAGCTGTTCATAACATGGGGCGGAAAGCGATGTTGGCGGCGAAGAAGGCGCTTTTCCGCTCATGGTTGCCTTCCCCGCCTTCCCCCTCGCGGGAGAAGAAAAGGACGAACTTCTCGTTCGCCCGTAAAGCATACCAAGCTATTTCGTGGAAAACCCCCTGTCATGTCAAGGGCCTTGATGGAGGAAGGATAACCGGAGCCACGGGGCGCCGCCCTGGATTGAGTGGAAGGGAGACAGACCGGAGCCACGGGGCGCCGCCCCGAACCCCGCCGGGGGAAATAATTCCCCCCGGGCTCCCCTGGTTCCGCCGGCGGCTTCGCCCCCGGCGGGGCGGGAGTGTGCGGGCAGGGCGCGTTGCCGGGGCGGACGGAAGTTCGGGAAGGTTCTGCGGCGAGGGGTGGCAGTGCCCGGCGGGCGCTGTTTTGTCTGCGGATTCAGTGCAGGTGTGCGCTGCTGCGCCCACCTGCGGTGGCCGACTCCTGTCCGGCCTTCGCCGGACAGTCGTGTTAAAGGAAAAGATGTACAGATTGGGGGAAAAGGGGGAGAGGTGTTTTCGGAGGTGTACTGGAGCGACTGACCGCTTTCGTCTGTTTTTTGCCGGACACTTCATGTTGAAGGATGGCGTTCAGG
>NZ_CAJJIC010000041.1 GCF_905187505.1 uncultured Mailhella sp. | reverse complement strand
ATATACCTTTCTCCCGTAGGTTGTCAGGGCATCATGAGAAGAAAGCAGGAAAGAAACTTAAAAATCAACGCACGCCTTGAGGAAATACTATTGAAAATAGCTTCTACCATGTCCGCAGAAGAAATCGAAAAACGTTCTCGCGTCCAAAAAAGAGGACGATTTAATGCAAAAGAAAAATCACAAATAACGTCCGTTAAAAAAAACCAGGAGAAATCAAAAGAAACTTTTTATCAGCTTTCACTACTGGCATAATCTCTTTCTTCTCAAAGCAATCAGAAGTTCAAAAAACGACAAACAAGCAATCAAGCCGTGCACTGGAGTGAAGAAGCCCCCGTTTCCGGGGGCTTTCCCGTTCACGCAGGTTCCCGTCGTCTCATGAAGCGACGGGGCACGCCCTGCGCTCATCAGCAGTAGTATTCGTTCTCTCTCCGAACCTTCAGCTTTTCGGTAAAGGCCGCGGCAAAGGTGCGGTACGCCTCGACATCCATGTTCTTCGCGCCCTTGGGACAGCGCCGGATGCAGCGGAAGCAGGACAGACAGGCGTCGGATATGGTCACGCAGTTGTCCGCTATGGCGTGCACGGGGCAGGCCTTCACGCAGAGCCCGCAGCGCACGCAGGCTTCCGAGGTGAGCGGACGGAACTTGCCGCCGCTGCCGCCGTCGCGGTAGGGCCGGTTGCCGGGAATGACGAAGTCGTGCGCTTCGCCGGAAAGGGCGCGCACGGCAAATTCTCTGTCGGCGGCAAGGTCGTTCTCGTCGGGTCTGTCCGTCTGAATCTCGCCGTAGGTATGGCGTCCCACAAGGGCCGCCGCGCCCATGACCGCAAAGCCCTGCGCCTTTGCAAGATCCGCCAGTTCCAGCAGAGCGTCGTCGTAATGCCGGTTGCCGTAGGTCACCACCGCAAGGCAGCGCGTTCCCTTTCCCGCAAGTCCTGCAAGACGTTCGCGGGCCACGGAAGGAATGCGTCCGCCGTAGACGGGCGTGCCCATGATGACCACGTCGTCGGCATCGAACGTGCGGACGGGGGCCTCCTCCACCGTCAGATCCACCACGTCGGTCGCGCCGCCGAAGGGACCGGCCATGGCTTCAAGACTCTTTCTTGTGTTGCCGGTAGGAGAAAAATAAACGAGGATCACCTTTTTCATGTGTCGTCTCCGAGGATTTCAAATGGAGCGCAGATCCGGTCTGCGCTTTTCTTCTACGCTAGCCGACCTTTCCCGCGCTTTCAAGGTCATCCGTCCTCTTCCGTGCCTGCTGCCCGCCTGCGCCGACGCCTCCACGCGGGCAGAAGAACGCGGTCCACAAGAAGCACGAGCAGAACATTCATCTGCCAGGCAAGAAGCATGCTCATCACGGTGTGGGACAGAAAATGCTCGCCGCGCATCATCTGGTAGAGTCCCATGGTCCAGCCTGTGCCGAGCGTCGCGGCAAGCGCCGCGGCCCGCGCCCCGCGCCCGGAAAGACAGAAGAAAAGCATGGTGAGCGCAAAGCCGCCGGAAGCGTGACCGCCGGGAAAGCAGCGTCCGCCGGACATGCCGAACGACAGGGATAGAAGATGTGTGTAGGGAGCGTTGCCGCCGAACACGGTCAGCTGCCGCGGGCAGTAGATGCCGGTGACGGCCTTGAGTGCGGAAACGAGCAGCGGCGTGGCCGCGCAGGAAAGCGCCATGAGAAGCCCGGCGCGAAGAAGGGCGCTGCGGCCGGAAAAGCATCCCCACGCGGCAATCAGCAGGGACGATGCGCCGACGACGGCCACGAAGCGTTTTGCGCCGTCGTAAAAAAGCCAGCGCCAGGCATGATGGAAGGAAGGATCGACGGCCCACAGTCCGCGCGAGGCGTCATACCAGTGACGCTGGACGAAGAGGTCGATTCCGGTGTCGCTTTCCATGAGCACGGTCGCCGCCATGAGAAGAAGGCATGCCGCGCTCTGCCAAAGCGCCGAGCGGCCGGAAAGCGTCATGCGTTTTCCCTTCCCCGTTCGAGCGGCAGTTCCATGACCACCATGAGCCCGCCGTCCTTTCTGTTTTCCGCCCATATGCGGCCGTGATGCGCCCTCACCGCGCTCTCGGAAATGGAAAGTCCCATGCCGGCGCCGCCGCTGGCCCGCTGGCGCGAGGCGTCCACGCGGAAAAACGGACGGAAGATCTGCCTGAGCGCGCTTTCGGGCACCCCGGGCCCGTTGTCCTCCACGGTCAGGCGGCAGACGCCGTGCTCCGAGGTGAGGCCAACCGATATCTTCCCGTCGTCCGGCGTGTAGCGAAGGGCGTTTCTCAGCACGTTTTCCACCGCCTGCCGCAGCATTTCGGCGTTGCCGAACAGCGGCAGCGTGTCGGGTTCCCGCTCCACCACCTCGCATCCGCGAACGCTCCCCTCAAAGCGCACGTCATCCGCCACGTCGCGCACCAGCGCGGCCATGTCCAGAGCGCCGAAGGGCTGAATGCCCGCCTCCATGCGGGAATATTCCAGAATGCTGGCAATGAGCGCTTCCATGCGTTCCGTTTCCAGACTGATGCGGTCCAGAAATTCCGGCGGCACGTCCTTGCGCCTGAGCAGCTCCACGGCCACGGAAAGACGCGTCAGCGGCGATCTGAGCTCATGGGACACTGCAGCGAGCAGTTCCTTTTCCCGTGCGCTTTCCTGCGCTCGCTGCTCCGCCATGGTGTTGAAGGCACGGGCCAGAAGCCCGAGCTCGTCGTTTCTCGCGGCCATCTCCGGCCCTATGCGCGCCGTCTGGTCCCCGGCGGCAAGCCGGTGAATCACCGACGTGAAGTGCCCGATGACCCTTTTTAAAAAGCTTATGAGCACGAAGGCCTCAAGCGCCGCCACGATGAACGTGAACACGACCCAGAGCACAACCTCCTGCGAGGAGGAAAACTCCTGACCGTCGCTCTGGAGAATGTCCCCGGCCACGTACTCGCCGAACTCGCCGAGCATGGCGAAGGAACCTATGAAGAAAATGCCGTAGATGTAGATTTTCCGGAACAGAGGCTGAGAGGTCCAGAATTCCGCAAGTCTCCCGAAGCAGCCCTTCATGAGCGTTCTTCCTTGCGCACGACGTACATGTATCCCGCGCCGCGTATGCTGCGGATGCGTTCCGAACCGTCGGGATAGGGACCGAGCTTGCGCCGCACGCGGCTTATCTGCATGTCGAGGCCGCGTTCCATGGGCATGGCCTCGCGGCCGAACACGCAGCGGCTCAGCTCATCGCGCGAGACCACCTTGCCCGGCGAGGCGAGAAGCGCGCGCAGCACGCGGTATTCCTGTCCGCTCAGGGAAACTTCCTCGTCGCCCTTCCAGGCCTTCATGGCCCCGTCGTCCAGACGAAGGTCCCCTCCCCCCGCCCCTGATTCGGGACGGGAACGGCGCAGCACCGCCCGTATGCGCGAAAGAAGCTCCCGCGGATTGAAAGGCTTGGGCAGATAGTCGTCCGCCCCGAGGTCGAGCCCGCGCACCTTGTCGCTCGCGTCGCCTCGGGCCGTAAGCATGATGACGGGAATCTTCCTGAGCTGTTCGTCCCGACGCATTTCCCGAAGTACTTCAAAGCCGTTCTTTTCCGGCAGCATGACGTCAAGAATGACGAGATCCGGCCGCCGTTCCCGCATGGAGGCCAGACCGGACCTCCCGTCATGGGAAAAGCGGCATACGATGTCCTCCGGCTGAAAGTAGTCTTCCAGGAGGGAGCAGAGTTCCTTGTCGTCGTCGATAATCAGTATCTGAATCATGATCGTTTCCGCCTGTGCGCAAAAACGCCGCAAACGCCGTCGCGGCATCTGAACCCCGCCGTCCGGGGACGGCGCGGATGCGTTGTTCCGCAATCCCTCTCCCATAGCATTCCAAGCGGCGACACGGCAACGACGGAAACAGTGCTGTTACGCTTCGTTACACTGCGCCAGCCTTTACCATGTAAAAATTTTATCACAGACATGAGCATATTTCGGACATGTCCGTTACACTTTGTTACCGTTCAAAAAAAATCATCGCAATTTCTCAAAAATCAATGTCGATGTCTTGTCGCCATCGTATAATTTATTGACTCGACGCCTTCTGTTTTGCAGCCGTTACGCTTTGTTACACCGGCTTCTGTGACCGTGTCACCGTTTTCACCTATAGTTCTTTTCTCATTTCCACGTCACAGGAGTGCATCGCATGATCCGCTTCAACAATGCCCGCGGCTGCTTTCTCGGCCTTCTTCTGATCCTCTGGCTGGCCGTGAACGCCGCCGTGCGAACGGTGCTGCTCGTCATGGCTCACGGTTCCCTGCAGGATTCCTTCGACTGGCTTACCGTCACGGGCATCTACTTCCGTGGCGCGGTCAACGATCTGTTCCCCTACTTTCTGCTCACGCTTCCGCTCATGCTCGTGCTGCTTCTGAAAAAAAGGCTCTGGGGCGGACGGACGGGACGCATCGTCGCCTCTGCGACGTTCTGGGTCTACGCCTGCGCCTTTCTTTTCGGAGCCGTGGCAGAACCCCTGTTCTGGAACGAATTCTCCAGCCGCTTCAACTTCATCGCCGTGGACTATCTCATTTATACCACGGAAGTGATGAGAAACATCGCGGAATCCTATCCCGTCATTCCCCTGCTTGCCGCCGTTGCCGCAAGTGCGGCCATCGTTTCCCTGCTCGCGCTGCGCCCGTTCTGGAAGCGCGCCGCCCTGCCCGCTCCGCGCTCCCCGCGTCTTCTGGCCGTGTGCTTCGTCATGACCTGCGCGGCCTTTCTCTACTCGCCCCTCGCCCCGCAGGACAGAGTGACGCGCGAGCTTTCCGCCAACGGCGTCTGGTCGCTTTTTTCCGCCTACAGAAACAACGAGCTCGACTACCGGGAATTCTACCGCGTCATCGACGATTCGCGCGCGGCGGCCCTGCTCAGGGAAAACCTCACGGAAGAGGGAACGCGCTTCGTTTCCGACGACGCCGGTGAGTGGCGCCGCGAGGTGCGCGCCTCGCGGCCCGAGTGGAAGCCCAACGTCATACAGATCGTGGTGGAGAGCCTCGGCAGCGATCTTCTCGGCGAAAACACGCCGAACCTCAACGCCCTGGCCGGGCAGAGCCTTCAGCTCACCCGCCTCATGGCCACGGGAACCCGAACCGTGCGCGGCATAGAGGCGCTCACGCTCTCGCTTCCCCCCACGCCCGGTTCCTCCATCGTGCGCCGTCCCGGCTGCGAAGGCCTTTTCTCCGTCGGCACCGTGTTCCGGGAAAAGGGCTACGACACCGCCTTCATCTACGGCGGCTACGGCTACTTCGACAACATGAACGCCTTTTTTGCCGGCAACGGCTTCCGCATCGTCGACCGTTCCGACATTCCCCGCGAAAACGTCACCTTCACCAACGCCTGGGGCGTGTGCGACGAAGACCTTTTTCACGCGGCCCTCCGCGACGCGGACGAAAGCTTCCGGCAGAAGCGCCCGTTCTATCAGTTCGTGCTCACCACCTCCAACCACCGTCCCTTCACCTACCCCGACGGAAAGGTATCCATCCCTTCGGGCACGGGCCGAAGAGGAGCCGTGGCCTACACCGACTACGCCATAGGCGAATTTCTCCGCGAGGCCGCCTCTCGCCCCTGGTTCGCCGACACCGTGTTCGTCATTTCCGGCGACCACACCTCAAGCGCCGCCGGACATACCGATCTGCCGCCCGAACGCTACCACATTCCGGCCCTCATCTACTGCCCCGGACGCATCGCTCCCGCAGAGGTGGACACGCTGTGCAGCCAGGCCGACATTCCCCCCACGCTCTTCGACCTCTTCGGCTGGTCGTACCGCTCGGGATTCTTCGGCCGCAGCGCGCTGCGCATGAAGCCCGACGAAGGCCGCGCCTGGATAAGCACCTATCAGATCCTCGGCAGACTCACGCCCGATTCCCTCACGACGCTCGCACCCGTGGAGCAGTCCGGCGTCTTCGGCTGGACCTTTCCCGACCGTGTCGGCTCCGCGCTCAAGGGCGAGCAGGCCGAAGTTCTGACGCAACGGACCGAGGCCGACTATCAGAGCGCCCACGATCTGTTCAAAAACGGACGCTTGAAAGAGAACGCCGTTCTGCGCTAAGCTCTCCGCCAATCGTTCAGACCCTTTTGCGGCCGGTTCATCCGGCCTTTTTTTCATGGTTTTCTCTATGGAAAGGACAACGAAAAACATGTGGCTCATTCTCGCTCTTCTCTCCGCGGTCTTTGCGGCCCTCACGTCCATTCTCGCCAAGGTGGGCATTGAAGGCGTGGATTCCAACCTCGGCACCGCCATCCGCACGCTGGTGGTCTTCTTCATGGCCGTGGGCATGGTGTATCTTACCGGCGCAAAAGTCAGTCTTACGGAAATAAGCACGAAAACCTGGATATTTCTCGTGCTTTCGGGACTCGCCACGGGCGCGTCGTGGCTGTGCTACTTCAAGGCCCTGCAGATAGGCGACGTGTCCAAGGTGGCCCCCATCGACAAGACGAGCATCATCTTCACCATAATCATGGCGATGATCTTTCTGCACGAAGAGCTTACCCTGAAGGTCGCCGTGGGCGGTGCGCTCATTGCCGCCGGAACCCTCGTCATGGCGCTGTGACGATCCTTCTCCGAAGTCAACCTCCCCGCCGGCGAGCCGTCCGACGGGGAGGTTGACTTTTTTCCGCGCGTCGTGAACTATCGCACGAATTATCTTCATCACACACCTTACCCGAAAGAGGCCTGCGCATGGAGCTTATCGAAAACATAGTTGCCTTCTTCAACGACATTCTGTGGTCCTACGTCCTTGTGGCCATGCTCATCGCCCTGGGGCTCTGGTTCAGCCTGAAGACAAGATTCGTCCAGCTCAGGATGTTCCGGGAAATGATCCGCCTGCTGAAGGAGGGCACCAGCCACGACGGCGGTCACGCACACATAAGTTCCTTTCAGGCCTTCTGCATCAGCACGGCCTCGCGCGTGGGCGTGGGCAACATCGCGGGCATCGCCATCGCCATCATGGCCGGCGGCCCGGGCGCCATCTTCTGGATGTGGGTCATCGCCGTCATCGGCGCGGCCTCCGGATTCACGGAAAGCACGCTCGCCCAGATCTACAAGGTGCGCGACCCCAAGACCTTCGGCTTCCGGGGCGGCCCGGCCTACTACATCCGCAACTGTCTGGGCAGCAGCAAGGCCGCCGCGCTCTTTGCCGTGCTCATTTCCGTGACCTTCGGGCTCTGCTTCAACTCCGTGCAGTCCAACACCATCGCCATTTCCCTGAACGCCACCTTCGGCGTCGACCGCGTCGTGGCGGGCGCCTTCCTCACCGTGCTTTCGGCCGTGGTCATCTTCGGCGGCCTGAAACGCATAGCCAGCCTCAGCAGCTGGCTCGTGCCCGTCATGGCCTCGCTCTACCTTCTGCTCGCCCTCGTCATCGTGCTCATGAACATCACGCACATTCCCGCCATGCTGGCCTCCATCGTGTCCCAGGCCTTTTCTCCCGACGCGGCCGTGGGCGGCATAGGCGCGGCCATACTCACCGGCGCCAAGCGCGGACTCTTCTCCAACGAGGCGGGCATGGGCTCCGTGCCCAACGCCGCGGCCACGGCCTTCGTGTCCCATCCCGTGAAGCAGGGACTCGTGCAGGCCCTCGGCGTCTTCGTCGACACGCTTCTCGTATGCACGGCATCCGCCTGCATCGTGCTGCTTTTCGACGGCTACGCCGACGCCGGAAAGACCGGCATCGAACTCGTGCAGCTCGCCCTCACCAGCCAGCTCGGCAGCCTTGCGGGCGTGCTTCTCTCCGTCATGGTGTTCATGTTCGCCTTCAGCTCCATCGCGGGCAACTACTACTACGGCGAGAGCAACATTCAGTTCTTCAGCACCAAGTCCGTGTATCTGCTCATCTTCCGCATCCTGGTGGTGGCCATGGTGGCCTTCGGCTCCGTGGCCGAACTGCCCTTCGTGTGGAACCTCGCCGACCTGTTCATGGCGCTCATGGCCATAGTCAACCTCGTGGCCATCACCCTGCTCGGCCGCAACGCCTTCATGGCGCTCAAGGACTATCAGGAACAGAAGAAGGCCGGCGTGGCCGACCCCGTGTTCCATCCCGAGAAGCTCGCTGACCGGCGCGGCATCGAAGCCTGGGGCGAGAACGCGTAGCTTTCCTCTGCAAAGAAACAGGCGGTCTCTCCTTCGGACGGGGAGGCCGCCTTTTTTGTCCTCCGCGCCCGCGGAACACGGCGGCAGCGCCTTTCCCGTACCGGCCTCCGGGGTAGGACAGAAGGGGACTCGGCGCGGCGCGGAGAGGCACCCGCGGATCCCCCGGCGGGAAAACGGATTGACAGAGGCCGTTGCCGATGAAATATTTTTCCGAGATGCTGCAATTTCTGCCCGGAGCCGGGACGAGGCTCCCCCGAACGCGTACAGAAAACAGGCATGGCGCAAACGCCATGCGCTTACGCCTCGCGCGCCCCGCGGCTTTGCAGGTCGCGTGACGCAGAGACCATGCAGAAGGGCACGGAACCATGAAGCAAGACACCTCGACTCATCTTTCCCCCGGGACGACCGGCTCCTTCGGACCGTCTTCCGGCCACGACTCCCCGCAAAGATGTTCCGACATCGAGGCCTGCCGGAAGCATCTTCTGAGCTTCAGCAGGGAAATCGTCGTGCCCCGCGGCACGAAGCTGCGCGTGGACCGGGTGTACTACCTGATCGACGGCGCCGTGACGCTCACCGCCATGTCCGCCGTGGGCGGAGCGCATTCGCTCATATACTTTCATCCCGGCGATCTTCTGAGCTTCATTCCTTCCGTCAACCAGGCCTACTCCATCCCCCACGACGCCTTCGATTTTCTTTTGTACAACGAGTCCCTCGTCATGTGCACCAAGACCCGCTGCCGGCTCGTGTCCATGACGCACGGCGAGTTCATGAAGCACATGGACGAGGAACCGCTGAAGAGCCTGCTCATCTGCGGTCTTGCCGGAAACCTCATGAAGATCATCGTGCAGTCCGTCAACAACACGCTTCCCGCCACGGTGCGCGTATGCCGCATGCTCTCCGTGTTCATGGAAAAAAAGCCGCCCCACGCCCTTCCCCGCTACCTTACCTACACGGAAATAGCCGGTCATCTTTCCCTGCACGTCATGACCGTCACCAAGATATTCCGGTCTCTGCGGAAAGAAGGCATTCTGGACAAGGACAAGGGCGTCACTTTCGTGAAAAATCCCGATGAGCTCATGAAGCTCGCCTCGCAGCTCAGTCAGATTTCCTACCGGGACGCCGCCCACGACATGGGCGAACAGGGCCATGCGTCCCTGAAGTGACCGGCAATGCCCGCGCCGCCACGACGCGGCTTTCGCCCCGGCGTCGTCCCGGAACAACTCGTCCCGCAGGGCGCGTTTCCGTTCCGTCCCTTTCTTCGGTGCGGCCCGACGAAGGCTTCAGCCGTCCCCATTCGTCCAGACTCCTCCGTCCGGGAGCCCCGTTCCTCCATGATTTTCCGCCTCTTGTTCCCGTTTTCCTGAAAGTCCCGCCCGCTCCGCAGACCTTTTTCCGCGCTTCTTCCCCGACCTGTTCTCCATCCTTTCTGCGCGCAGATCCCGTTTTCCTCGGCGCAGGTCGGAACGCCCGGCGAAGCGTTGCGCGCATTCGCTCATCCTCCCGCCGCTTCTTTGACCGGAAACCCTTGTGCCGCAGCACGTTCAGCCTCTCTCCCCGCCTTTTTTCAACGCTCCCCGGCAGATGCGCCCTCCCCTCACCGAAAAAAAATTTTCTTGCCCGCCGACCGCCTCGAACACAGGCATCCTTCTGCGGACATTTCTTCACAATCCCCTGAAAAAACTGAATGGACGCCCCTCGACGAAGGGCTTTTTCCCCCGGCGGATGCCCTCCTGAGACGGCCCTTTTGCCCGGCAAAAGCAAAAAATTTCTCAAAAGCTAGCTTAGACTAGTTTTTTTTGTCCGCCGTCGCCCTATGTTAACCAGCATCCGTAGAAGTCCAGGTGTGAAGAATCCTCCTCCGCTTTCCGAGCACCCTTTTCCCCCTTACCATCACAGGCTTTCCCGCTCCACAGCTGGAGGTAGCATGTCCGCAAGAGAACTTCCGCTCTCCACCATAGTCCATACCGTCATCGGCATCGGACTCATGTTCCTCGGGTATTTCCTGCCCTGTCCCTCCATGACCGTTCCCGTCAACGACGCCCTCGTCGCGGCGGGCTTTCCCGTGGCGGACGGCAGCGCCGTCATCACCATCACCCGCATGGGCATGGTCAACGCCATGATCTTCCTCGGCGTCGTTTACCTCTGGACCTTCGTCGACACGCTCTGGCCCTGCTTTCTCGGCGTGCTCATGCTCGCCTTCAGCGGCTTCACCCCCGCGCCCAAGGTGCTGAACTCCTTCCTCGGCAATCCCATGGTGGTCATGATCTTCTTCACCCTGTGCTTTGCCACGGCCCTCATCAAGAGCAACGTCTCCTCCTGGCTCTCCCAGTGGATTCTGCGCCGCGACTTCATCATCGGCCGTCCGTGGGTGTTCACCGGCGTCATTCTCGTCACCACCTACCTGCTGGCCTTCTTCGAGCAGACGTCCATCTGCTTCCTCATCTGGCCCGTCATGTACAGCATCTTCGACCAGGTGGGCTACAAGCGCGGCGACAAATATGTGTCCATCATGCTGGTCTACATCATCGTCATGGCCCTGCTCTCCTTTGCCTCCGATCCCTTCAAGACCGGTGCCTTCCTGCTCCTCGGCAACGTGTGGAGCATGGCCGCCAGCAATCCCGGCATGAACGTGCCCGCCCTGCCCGCGGCCTCCTACTTCTGCTTCGCCCTCGTCATTTCCCTGGTCTCCATCGCCGGACTCATGCTGCTCATGCGCTTCGTCTTCCGCGTGGACGTCTCCCCCCTGCTCCGCCTCGATCCCGAAGTGCTGCGCAGGGAACCGCTCAAGCCCATGACCGGCTATCAGAAGGGCGTGCTCATTGCCTTCGCCCTGTTCGCCTGCTGGATTCTGCTTCCCGGCATCATCGGCAAGGACAATGCGGTGGGCGCCTTCCTTGCCCACAACTCCCTGCTCGCGCCGCTCGTCGCCCTGTTCCTCGTGGGCTTCGTGCATCTGCACGGCAAGCCCATCGCCGACATCAGCGAAACCGCCGTGGCCTATCCCTGGCGCATCTTCCTGCTCATCGCCGTGGCCATGCTCCTCGGCGACGCCATGACCGGCAAGGGCACCAACGTCACCGTGTTCATGGAATACATGCTGAGAAACGCCCTTTCCGGCTTCGGCTACGTGCCTTTGTGCATCGCCGTGGTGCTGCTCGGCATATCCTGCACCAACTTCTGCAACTCCGTGGTGCTCGGCCTCGTGCTCACGCCCGTGCTGCTCGCCATGTGCAACGCCTTCGGCATGAACGCCGGTCCCCTCATGGCCTGCTTCATCTTCGCCGTGCTCATCGCCGCCTGCACTCCCGCAGCCTCCCCGTTCGCGGCCATGCTCTTCGGCAACACCCAGTGGCTCTCTCCCCGGGAAATCGTGACCTACAGCGTCACCGCCTCGCTTCTCATCGCGGGCGTGGTCATCGTCGTGGGCATTCCCCTCGCCATGGTCATCTTCTAACCCACCGACGAACCTTGAACCTCCCTCCTCCCGCAGGACGGCAAAACTGAACGACCGCTTTCCCCGCGCGGAAAGCACAACCAAGGAGACACTTCCATGAACAAGTACGACGTCATCATCGTGGGCGGCGGCCCCGCCGGTCTTACGGCCTCCATCTATGCCGTGCGCGCCAACATGAAGACCCTGGTGCTCGACAAGCTCGCTCCCGGCGGACAGATCATCAACACCAACGAAATCGCCAACTACACCGGCTTCGGCACCATCAACGGCGCGGAACTGGCCATCAAGATGTTCGAGCACTCCCAGGAAGTGGGCGCGGAATTCGACTACAAGACCGTGACCGCCATCGTGGACGAGGGCGACGTGAAGAAGGTCGTCTGCCTTGAGGACGACACCGTGTACGAAGCCTCGGCCGTCATCATCGCCACGGGCACCCGTCCCCGCCGTCTGCACATCCCCGGCGAGGAAACCTTCACCGGCGCAGGCATCAGCTGGTGCGCCATATGCGACGGCGCCCAGTACCGCGGCAAGGACGTGGTGGTCATAGGCGGCGGCAACTCCGCCGTGGAAGAATCCATCTATCTTGCCGGCATCGTGAACAAGCTCACCATCGTGACCATGTTCGACCTCACGGCCGACCCCATCGCCTGCGACAAGCTGCGCGCCATGCCGAACGTGACCATCTATCCCTACCAGGACGTGCTGGAATTCCTGGGCGAAGGCAGGCTTGAAGGCGTGCGCTTCAAGTCCACGAAGGAAGACGCCACCGAGCGCACCGTCAGCTGCGACGGCGTGTTCGAATACATAGGCCTCGAACCCACCGCCTCCTTCTGCGCCGACCTCGGCATTCTCGACCGTACCGGCTGCATCGTGACCGACGCCGCCATGGCCACGTCCCGCCCCGGCATCTTCGCCGCCGGCGACATCATCGTAAAGGGCCTGCGTCAGGTGGCCACGGCCTGCGGCGACGGCGCCATTGCCGCGAATTCCGCTTCCAAGTACGTTGAAAAACTGAGAGGATAGAGCCCTCTCTTCCGGCAGACGCCCCGCAAACGCAACCTTCATCCCCCTATCAAGGAGTTATCCCATGATCACGGAAATCGACACCGCCGCCTACGACAGCATGGACAAGTCCGGCGTCATGCTGGTGGAATTCTATTCCAAGACCTGCGGCCCCTGCAAAATGCTTTCCTTCGTTCTCAAGGACATCAGCAAGAACGATCCCGACTTCCGCATCTTCACCGTGGACTTCGACGCCAACCAGGACCTCAAGGAACGCTGCGGCGTGAAGGGCTTCCCCACCATGCTCTTCATGAAGGACGGCGCGGAAGTCTCCCGCCTCGAAGGCCTCAAGCAGAAGCCCGCCATCGTTCAGGAAATCGAAAAGCTCAAAGCCTAACTTCCGCATATTCAACACGTAGAACGCCGAAAGGAGTCCAGTCATGAGCAGTAAAGTGATGCACACCTACAACGATCACCTCATTACTCGCCAGAATCGCGCCGAGAAGGAATTCCTTGCCGCCTTTGAAGCGGAAAAGCCCACGCTCGAAAACGCCCATGTTCTGGTCAACCCCTACTTCATCAACCCGCTCTGCGCGCTGATCCTCTTCAAGAGCGAAAAGCCCGCTTCCGCCACCATGACCATCCACGGCAAGCGCAACGACCGTGAAAACATCGTGCACACCTTCCCCGAAGGAACGAGCCACGCCATTCCGGTCATCGGTCTTTACGAAGGCATCGCCACCCGCGTGACCGTGGAACTTTCCACCGGTGAGAGCAAAACCTTCTCCATAGAGTCCCAGCCCCTGCCCGAAGACGTGTGCCGCTGCCGCAACATCAACACGTCCATGGACTACTTCGGCAACAACTTCATGTTCCTCACCCCGGCCGGCAAGAACCTGCCCACCGCCTACGACTACATGGGCGACATCCGCTGGCTGCTCACCGAAAACACCATGTTCGACATCAAGCGCGTGAAGAACGGCAACATCATGACCGGCTCCCACCGCTTCTGCCACATGCCCTACTGCCCCACCGGCGTCATCGAACTGAACCTGCTCGGCAAGATCTACAAGGAATTCCGCATGCCGGGCAACTATCATCATGACCACTTCGAAATGCCCGACGGCAACATTCTCGCCCTCACCCAGGACTTCACCACCGACACCGTGGAAGACATGATCGCCCTGCTCGACCGCGAGACCGGCGAAGTGCTCCGCACCTGGGACTACAAGACCTTCCTGCCCCAGAACGTGGCCGGTTCCGGCTCCCAGGACGCCCACGACTGGTTCCACAACAACGCCCTGTGGTACAACGACAAGAACAAGACCATCACGATTTCCGGCCGCCATCAGGACGCCATCGTGAACTTCGACTACGAGACCAGCAAGCTCAACTGGATCATCGGCGACCCCGAAACCTGGCCCGAAGACATGCAGAAGTACTTCTTCAAGCCCGTGGGCGACGTCGCCAACTTCGACTGGCAGTATGAACAGCATGCCTGCGTGGTCTGCCCCGACGGCGACATCATGTGCTTCGACAACGGCCAGTACCGCTCCAAGGTGAAGGAACGCTACATCAGAAACCGCGACAACTTCTCCCGCGGCGTGCGCTACCGCATCGACACCGAAAAGATGGAAATCGAACAGGTGTGGCAGTACGGCAAGGAACTCGGCCAGAGCTTCTTCTCCCCCTACATCTGCAACGTGGAATACTACGACGAAGGCCACTACCTCATCCATTCCGGCGGCATCGGCTGGAAGGACGGCTACGCCTCCGACAAGCTCGGCGCCTTCATCAATCCCAAGAAGGAACCCGGCACCGACATCTGCGCCAAGACCGTGGAACAGAAGGACGGCGTGGTCATGTACTCCATGGAAGTGGACGGCAACTTCTACCGTGCCGAAAAGCTCTTCCCCTACCATGACGGCGACAACGCCGCGTTCGGCGAAGGCAAGCTGCTCGGCCACCTCGACGTGACCCCCACCTTCGACACCATCCCCGACGTGCCCGAATCGAACGAAGTCATCGACTCCTGGCATCAGGTGAACATCGAGGAAGATGAAGACCGCATCGTGTTCCACGGCCGCTTCGCCCGCGGCTCCCTGGTCATGGTGCTGCTCGAAGGCGAAAAGGAGACCCGCGGCTACTTCATCAACACCGCCGCCTCCTATCACCTCGCCATGTGCTCCGGCGCCTACCTTGAAGAAGACGACCGCGTCATCAAGCAGAACATCAGCAAGGAAGGCCTCTCCGGCCGCTACGACATCAAAATCCTTGTGGAAGACACCAAGTACCAGACCGGCGTCTCCCTCTTCTGCTAATATCCTGTAAAAAAAGGCCGTCACGAAAGTGGCGGCCTTTTCTGCGCCGGGCCCTCACTTTCCCCCCGGCGTGTCCCCGCGGCGGGAAGAGATTCTCTCTTCCCGCTCTTTTTCTGTTCCCCGCACGAAAGCTTCAATCCTCCGCACGGTACCGCCTGCCTCCCCCTTCGTTCCAGGGCATCCGCTCCCGCGCCGTCCGCCCCGTCTTTTGCCCCGGCGCGCTCCAGACCGGATCCGCCGCGACAGCCAGGGATGCTTCTTTTTTTATCACTCTGTTCAATCCGTGAACGCTCATATCCGGGCAGTGATATTTTTTATCAGTCTTTACGGCGTGTTATATTTTGGCATGGTTATTGCTTGAGAATGGACGAGCGGCAATCGTCTTTCCCCTGCAACTATCAACCGAGGATTTCGCATATGAAGCCTGCCAAAAAGCTCGTCGTCATCGGCCTCGACTGCGCTCTTCCCCATCTCATGATGAAGCATGTGGAAGAAGGAGCTCTTCCCAACTTTCAGAAGCTGGTCGAACACGGCACCTACTGTGAAAATACCCTGGTTCCCTATCCCACCATCACGCCTCCGAACTGGACAAGCATCGCTACCGGAGCCATGCCCGCCACCCATCAGGTAACGGACTACTGGCATCAGATCACCGGCGCGGACCCGCTGCCCACCAATGCCCTCTGCTCCTTCGGCAGCGCCCACAACAAGGCCGAAACCTTGTGGGACGCCGCAGAAAAGGCGGGCAAGAAGTCCATTGTTCTGAACTGGCCCGGCTGCTGGCCCGGCAAGGAAGGCAGCCACACCACCGTCATAGGCGGTCACGGTCTGATGGTCAGCCAGTATCAGGACAACAAGGTGGGCATGGGACGCCGCATAGGCCTGTGCGGTGACCAGCTCATCACCAACATGACGCTGCCCGATGCCTGCGTGGGAGAACTTGTCGACGCCTCCGGCTGGACGAACGTCGACAACATGGGCAAGTACCCTCTGGAAATGTCCTGCCGCATGGAATTCGTGCAGGCTGAAAAGCCCATGGCTCCCAAGACCTGGTATCTGCTGGTCCGCGACATGAACGGCAGAGGCTACGACACCGCGACGCTTTCCCCCACCAAGGATTTCAACGACGCCTTTTTCACCGTGCACACCGGAGAGTGGAGCGAACGCGTGGACCGCAGCTTTGAGATGGCCGACGGCAGCTTCTCCGACGGCTTCTTCCGGGCGAAGCTGGTCGATCTCGACCCCGACGGCGACGCCTTCCGGCTTTACCTTACCACCATCAATGAGGTGGAAGGCTTCACCAATCCGCCGGAACTGGCCCGCAAGCTTTATTCCAAAAACGGCGTGCGCGGCCTGAGCGCGGGATTCAACGCCCTGCTGAACAACTGGATCGACGACGACACCTGGGTTGAAATCAACGAGCAGTACACCGTCTGGCTTGAGGATGCCATAAGATACATGTTCGCCAACATGGACTGGGATCTGTTCTTCATGCATTCCCATCCTACCGACTGGGTCTACCATGCCCTCATGACGGATCTGTGCCCC
>NZ_CAJJIC010000040.1 GCF_905187505.1 uncultured Mailhella sp. | reverse complement strand
ACTATAAGTTTTCGGGAACCCCCAGCCTAGCTGGGGGTTTTCTTTTAACCAAAAAGCCTCCTCTGCGATGCCCGCAGGGGAGGCTTCTGCAAAGCGCGTTCCGTTACGCCCTCCATGCCCGGATGAAGTCGGCGGGAGTCTTTCCCTCCGCGATGTGACGCAGAAGCGCGCTGCCGAAGACCGCCGCATCGGGCCGCAGCGCCTCCGGCAGGGCCGAAAGCTGCTCGGGAGAACGCAGGCCGAAGCCGAGCGCCACAGGCAGAGAAAAGACGCGACGCGCGCGGGAAAGCACGTCCGTCACCTCGGGGGGCAGGCTCTTTCTCTCGCCCGTGGTGCCCATGACGGACACCGCGTACACGTAGCCCTGCGACACGGCCGCATAAAGCTTCATGCGTTCCTCGCTCGTGTTCGGCCCCACCAGCGCGATGAGCGCGATGCCGTGACGGGCAAGCGTCTCCCGCATTTCCCCGGCCTCGTCGAAGGGCAGGTCGGGAACGATGAGGCCGTGCACGCCCGCTTCCTGCGCATCGCGGGCAAGTTTTTCCAGCCCGTACTGCAGAAAGGGATTCATGTATCCCATGAGCACGAGACCGGCCCGGAACGTTCCCCGGCGCTTGCGCAGTCCCTCAATGATGCCGTGCAGCGTGACGCCGTTTTCAAGAGCCTTCACCGACGCCGCCTCCACCACGGGCCCGTCGGCCACGGGATCGGAAAAGGGCACGCCGATTTCAATGACGTCCGCGCCGCTTCCGTCCAGCCCGGCCACGACGTTCCAGAAGGTTTCCGGGGTCGGATACCCCGCCGTCACAAAGGGAATGAGCGCCGTGCGTCCCTCGGCTGCGGCGTCCCGTATCTTTTTTTCCAGAATGTGCATAGTGTGTTCCTTCACGGTCCTGCCGTCTGTCGCTCAGAGTCCGAGCGCCTTTTCCACAATGTCCATGTCCTTGTCGCCGCGGCCGGAAAGGTTGACCAGCACGCGGCTGCCGGGCTCAAATTCTCCTGCGTGCGCCAGCACGTACGCGAGCGCGTGGGACGATTCCAGCGCGGGAAGTATGCCTTCCACGCGGCAGAGCGTCTGAAAGGCGTCGAGAGCCTCATGATCGTAGGCCACGGCGTACTTCACGCGTCCCGTGGCGGCAAGATGCGCGTGCTCCGGCCCCACGCCCGGGTAGTCCAGTCCCGCCGAAATGGAGCCCGAAGGCAGTATCTGTCCGTCGTCGTCCTGCAGCAGCATGGTGTATTCCCCGTGCAGCACGCCGGGACGTCCGAGATTGATGGCCGCCGAGTGCATGCAGCCGGGCTCGCCCGTGCCGCCCGCCTCCACGCCGATGATCTTCACCGACGTATCCGGCACAAAGGCCGAGAACATTCCTATGGCGTTGGAACCGCCTCCCACGGCCGCCACCACGCAGTCGGGCAGGCTTCCCGTGCGCTCGAGCATCTGCGCGCGGGCCTCGCGGCCGATGACGCTCTGAAATTCCCGGACGAGATCGGGGAAGGGGTACGGTCCCGCCGCCGTGCCGAAGCAGTAATGCGTGGTCTTCTGCAGGGAAATCCATGCCCGGAGCGCGGCGTTTATGGCATCCTTCAGCGTGCGGGAGCCGCTTTCCACGGCCACCACGTCCGCCCCCAGAAGACGCATCCTGCGCACGTTGGCGGACTGCCGCTCGGCGTCTTCCGCGCCCATGTAGACGGTGCACTTCATGCCGAGCCTTGCCGCGGCTGCCGCCGTGGCCACGCCGTGCTGGCCCGCGCCCGTTTCGGCAATGAGCGAGGTCTTGCCCATGTGTTTGGCCAGAAGCGCCTGACCGAGCGTGTTGTTGATCTTGTGCGCGCCGGTGTGCAGAAGGTCCTCGCGCTTGAGCCACAGCTCGAAGCCGAGCTTTTCGGAAAGCCCGGGGCAGAAGGTGAGCGGCGTCTCGCGGCCGGCATAGTTCTTCAGAAGATCGTCAAGCTCCTTCCGAAAGGCCTCGGAAGGCAGTATGTCCTTCATGGCCTCCTCAAGTTCCATGAGCGGGGGCATGAGCAGCTCGGGCACGAAACGCCCGCCGAAATCACCGAAATATCCCTTTTTCATCGTTCGTCACCTTCCTGTCCGTCCATGTCGCGGTTCCGTCGCGCCCTTTCCTGCGCGCGCACCGCGGCCACGGCTCTTTCCATGAGTTCCCCGTTCTTTTTCCCCGGGGAGGTTTCCAGTCTGGAATTGAAGTCAAGCCCGTCGGGAGAACAGGCCGAAAGCGCCCTTTCCACGTCGTCCGGCCCGAGTCCGCCTGAAAGGAACCACGGATGAGGGAACCGGAGCGCCCGGAGCGAAGGCCAGTCAAGCTGTCTGCCGCTGCCCATGCCCGCGTCGAGAAGATACAGGCCGCAGGTTCCGGCAAAGGCGTCTATGGCGCGCTGGAGCTCCGCCGTGGAAGCAAGCTGCCCGGGCCAGAGCACGCGGATGACCTTCTCTGCGGGAAAGCGCGCGGCAAACTCCGCACTCTGCCCGCCGTGCAGCTGAATGAGGTCGAGCCCCGCCTCCCGCACGATGTTCCGTATTTCCTCTGCGCTCTGCCGCACGAACACGCCCGTGCGCTTCATGCCGTGCGTGTCTAACGCGGCCACCTCGTGCGCCGTCACGTTGCGCGGACTGGGGGCGTGGAACACGAATCCGCACATCTCCACGCCGAGCGCGGCCGCCTCGTCGATGAGCGTCTGTTCGCTCATGCCGCAGATCTTAATTCTCACGTTTTTTCTCCCCGCCGTGCAGAAGATGCCGAAGCGCCTTTCCCGGACAGCCGTCCTTCATGAGCGCCGAGCCCACAAGGGCCGCCGTGAATCCCGCGTCTGCCGCCTCTTCCAGGTCGCCGGGGCAGCTCATGCCGCTCGCCGCAATCCAGAGCTCGCCGTCCTTAGGCGGGCACTCCCCTGCAAGCTTCAGGCAGGCCCGTCTGTCCACGCGAAGCGAGGCAAGATCCCTCGCGTTCACCTGAAGGATGCGCGCCCCGCTCTCGCGGGCAAGCTCCACGTCGCGCTCGTCGAACACCTCCACCACGGCATCCACGCCTTCGGCCTCCGCCTGCTCGCGAAGGTCGCGCAGAAGACGCGCGTCCGGCGTGAGCCTCACGATGAGAAGCAGGGCCGAGGCCGGAGAGGACAGCGTGGCCGTCACCTGCAGCGGATGAAAGATGAAATCCTTGCGCAGCAGGGGAACCCTGTGTCCCGTGCGCTCCAGAGCCGACGCCATGCGGAAGAGACTGGAGAAGGAGCCGTGAAAGTAGCGCTCCTCGGTGAGCACGGAAAGGGCGGATGCGCCGGATGCGGCGTACTGCAAGGCCGCGTCCTCCGGTTCCAGCGATTCGCATATCACCCCGCGCGAGGGCGAGGCCCGCTTGTATTCCGCCACCACGGCCAGCGGCCCTTCGCCTCCGGCCAGAAGCGCGTGACGAAAGGAGGGACGATTGCCCCGCCACGGCGCAAAGGCTTGCGCACCCATGGCTTCAAGGCGGGCGATCTCGCTCTTTTTGGCCTCCATGAATCTCTCAAGTCCCGTCATGCCAGCACCCTCATGCCCGCGCCTTCGGCCACGCCCTTTCTGGCCATGGCCACGCACTCTTCCATGCTCTTGTCGTCCTCGAGCATGTAAATGGCGAAGGCCGCGTTCACCGTCATCATGTCGCGCATGGCGCGGGGACCGCGTCCGGCCAGAAGTTCCCGGAGCACGGCGGCGGCCTCCTCCTTGTTCTTCACTTCCAGGTCCTCGGGCTCGCACGGCGCAAAGCCGTAGAGCGCCGGATCGAACACCACCTCGTCCATGACGCCGTCAGTGATGAGAATGACGCGCGTCTTTCCCATGGTGGTAAGCTCGTCGTAGCCGCCCGCGCCGTTGAACACCGCCACTTTGTGGAAGGGGCGCTTCTGCAGCGTGGCCGCAATGAGCTCGACCTGCTTTGGATCGCCCACGCCCATCATGAGATAGTCGGGGCAGGCGGGGTTCAGCATGGGGCCGAGCATGTTGAAAAGCGTGCGCATGCCGAGCTGCTTGCGCACCGGCCCCACGTTGGCAAAGGCCGGATGGAAGTACGGCGCGAACTGAAAGGCGAAATTGCGTTCCTTCAGCATCTCCACAATGGCGTCGGGATCCTTTTCCAGCGGCAGGCCGAGGCCTTCCAGCGCGTCGGCGGCGCCGGAGGTGGAGGACACCGCGCGGTTGCCGTGCTTGAGCATTCTGTAGCCCATGCCCGCCAGCGTGAGCGAGGTGGCCGTGGAACAGTTGAAGGACCGCTTGCCGTCGCCGCCCGTGCCCACGATGTCGATGCACTTTTCCGGAATGCCCGTCACCTTGACGGAACGGGCCAGCATGATGCGTATGGCCGCGGCAAGTTCCGCAGGCTTTTCGCCCTTCATGCGCAGCCCCATGAGCAGGGCCCCGGCCTGGGCCGGCGTCATGGTGCCGTCGAGCATGGAGCCGAAAGCCACGTCGCATTCCTCGTCGGTCATGTCGCGGCCCTGAGACACGGATTCCAGAATGGAACTGATGGTGGGCGCGGCGTGCACCGTGGGCAGCAGGCTTCCGGGGAAGTTTTCCAGAAGACGCAGGCCGTCCGGGGTGAGGATGGATTCGGGATGGTACTGCACGCCCACCCACGGCCTGTCGCGAAAGCGCATGGACATGACTTCGCCCTGCGGCCCCCGGGCCGACACCGCGAGAAGATCGTTGGGATGGGAGTCGTCCACGCGCACCACAAGGGAGTGATAGCGCCCCACCACCATGGGGTTGGGCATGCCGCGGTACAGCCCCTTGCCGTCGTGCACGATTTCCGAGGTCCTGCCGTGCATGACCACGGGGCCGGGCACGACTTCCGCGCCCGCGTAGAGCCCGAGAATCTGATGCCCGAGGCATACGCCGAGCACGGGGATGCGGGGACTGAGCTGACGCAGAAAGTCGAGGCAGTACCCGGCTTTGGAAGGATGCCCCGGCCCGGGAGAAATGCACACCATGCGCAGCGACGGATCGTTGGCCATGGCCACAAGGCCGGGATCGTCATTTTTGATCACGCGGGGCCGGTGCCCCAGACGGCAGAAGGCCTGAACCAGATTGTAGGTGAAGGAATCGTAGTTATCTATGAGCAGGAACATGGAACTCTCCCGTGGTAAAGCATGCCTGACGCATGATGGCCGACTTGTTGCAAACCTCCTTCCATTCCAGGGCGGGCACGGAATCGTGCACGATTCCGGCTCCCGCCTGCCAGTAAAGGCGTCCGTCCCGCACCCACATGCTGCGTATGGTGATGCCGGTGTCGAGATTCACGCCGTCCCGGTCGAGCCCGAGCCAGCCTATGCAGCCCGCGTACGGTCCGCGCGGCCCGGGTTCGGTTTCGGCAATGATTTCCATGGCGCGAATCTTGGGCGCGCCGCTCACCGTGCCCGCGGGGAAGGTGGCGGCAAGCACGTCCACGGCATCCAGCCCGTCGTCGAGCTCGGCGGTGACGCGGCTTGTCAGATGCATGACGTGGGAAAAGCGCTCCACCATCATGAGCTTTTCCACCTCCACGGTGCCGGGACGGGCCAGACGGCCGAGATCGTTGCGGCCGAGATCCACGAGCATCATGTGCTCGGCCCGTTCCTTGGGGTCGGCAAGAAGCTCCCCGGCAAGGGCCTCGTCCTCGGCCACGGTGGAACCGCGACGGCGCGTTCCGGCTATGGGCGCGGAAAGCAGCCTTCCGCCTTCGCAGCGCACCATGACTTCCGGCGAGGAGCCGAAGAGCGTGATGCCCGGAAGACGCATGAAGAACATGTACGGCGAGGCGTTCTCGCTGCGCATCCTGCGGTAGAGCGTGAAGGGATCGCCCGAAAAGGGCATGGAAAAGCGCACCGAGGGCACCACCTGAATGGCCTCGCCCATGCGCAGCATTTCCCGTATGTGCTCCACGGCCTTTTGAAAACCCTCTTCGGAGGGCTCGGCCAGCACGTCCGTCTTCTCCGGCAGCGCGGCGCCGCTGCGGGCAAAGGAGCCGCAGCGGCCGAGATCGCGGTGCCCGCCGAGGCTCACCTGCGCGAGCCTATTGTACATGTGGTCGAACAGAAGCAGCGTTCCGGGCAGACAGAGCACGCATTCCGCGTCCTCGGGCCTCATGACGGAGGCCAGCTTCGGATGAAAGAGCGAGGCCATGCCGAAGCCGAGATAGCCGCACAGGGAGCGCGTGATGGGCGGAAGATCGGCGGCGTTCGGATCGGGCAGCACTTCCAGCGTGCGCATGACGCCGCGCAGTCCGTCCACGAAGTTCATGCCGTCGAAGGCCGAAAGTCCGGCAAGACGCTTATCCTCGATGCGGCAGAACAGCTTTCCGTCGCGGCAGATCAGATACAGGGCCATGTCGCAGGCAAGCACGCTGTAGCGTCCCCATCGTCCGTCGACTTCCGCGCTCTCCAGCAGTATGCCGTCTCTTTCCCGGGCAATGTCCAGAAAAAGACTGATGGGCGTGTCCATGTCCGCCGGAAGATGACGGACGCTCTGACGCACTCGAATGGGGGTCGTTCTGGTTGTCATGTCGTCGAACCTCGTGTGAATTAATAAAAAAATGCCGCTCCCCGGAGAGGGAACGGCATTTGCTCTGCTTTTTTGACTCTGCGCTTCAGCTACGCGTCAAGACCGCATCCTCTCCCTGAAGAAAAGATACGCCACCACCACTGACCGGCGAAGGACATGGCGAAGACGGATGCGGACATGATGGACTCCTGAAGCAGACGTTGAACTTTCCTTCTGTGTATGCAGAAGCCCACCCTTTTGTCAATGGCATGAAAAGAACTTTTTGCCGCTCCGGTTCCGGCACGGACGCATTCCGTCCATCACCACGGTGCATGAAACAATTTTGCATCATTCGGACGGCTTTTTGTCTCCATCATTCGCGCACGGGAGAGCATTGAGCAGAAAATGCGGGAAAGATCGGCGTTCCCTAGGCACAAGTTGCAAAAAAATATTCTTCATAGCGCGCAAAGGACGGCTCCTGCCTGAAAATCCGGGAAAATGCGGCTGATTTCCGCCGCACAAAAAAGGCCGGTGCGTCCTTTTTGGACCATTATTAAATGGGCGAAGAGACGAAGCTCTTTTTTCCGCGCTTGACAGATTTTCAAAAGCGGCGCTATGACGGAGAAAAAGGTTGGAAATCATGTTCAGCGCGTTTCGTCCCGGTTACTTTACCTTCGCCAGCAGCTTCGGTTGCTGGTGCTATGCGTATTATTATTACCGGACAAGCGGCAGGCTGTGCTGATTTCTTCCGTCACATCGCACAGGAATACAAAGCCGCAGGCATATACAGAGCCGGCGGCTTTTTTTTCATGACCGCCGGGATGCCTGCAAAGAGGTACCTCCCATGGAAGTCGGTTCGCTCAGAAGATTCAATCGCATCATCAATCCCAAAACCGGCCGCGCCATCATCGTTCCCATGGATCACGGCATGTCCGACGGCGCGCCCCGCGGTCTGCGCAACATGGCAAAGGCCGTGCACGACATGGACGAAGGCATGGCCGACGCCGTGCTTCTGCACAAGGGACTCATCCACAAGGCCGACTACGAATCCCACATGCGTCTCGGCTTCATCATGCACATTTCCGCTTCCACCAGCCTGTCGCGCCGTCCCAACAAGAAAATGCTCGTGGGCGACGTGGAAGAGGCCGTGCGTCTCGGCGCCGACGCCGTGTCCATCCACATCAATCTCGGCGACGACGACGAAAGCCTGATGATGTCCGACGCCGGAAAGATCGCCAAGGAATGCAGTCTCTGGGGTATGCCTCTGCTCATGATGGTGTACGCCCGCGGCCACGACGTGGACAGCTACGATCCGCACAACATCGCCCACTGCGCCCGCGTGGGCGCGGAACTCGGCGCCGACATCGTGAAGGTGCCCTACACCGGCGATCCGGAAACCTTTGCCGACGTGGTGGAGGACTGCGGCGTGCCCGTGCTCATCGCCGGCGGCCCCAAGCTCGATTCCACGCGCAAGCTGCTGGAAATGGTGTACGGCTCGCTTCAGGCCGGCGGCTCCGGTCTTTCCGTGGGACGCAACGTGTTCGAGCATCCGCGCCGCGTGGAGCTGCTCAAGGCCCTGCGCGCCATGGTGCACGGCAACGCCACCGTGGAGGAGGCCCTCGAGCTCATGGGAGAGAAGGAATAACGCGGAAAGGCAAAAAGTTTCCGTCTCACGTCATTTTCCTGTTGACAGATTTCTTCCTCTGGGATTAGTAAATTTTTAAACTTTCAATGGTTGTTTGTCATGCATACTCTGTATTCCGCCACCGCCCAGTTTGAAACCAACGGCTTTACCTTTGGTTTCTACTTTTATTTTACCGGGCCCTGTGGTCGGAAGGATTGCTGACAACCTCAGTTTGCAAACTTCGGGCCGCAGGCGAAACAAGCCGGCGGCCCTTTTTGTATGCATAAGCCGCCACGCAGCCCCCAACGTTCAATGAGAAGGAACGCATCATGGAACTCGGCACCAAAAAAAGACTGACCCACATTTTCAACCCCGACACCAAGCGCACCATCATCGTTCCCATGGATCACGGCATGACCATCGGCGCCCCCGACGGACTCGTGGACATCCGCAAGGCCGTGGACGACATGAATGAAGGCGGCGCCAACGCCGTGATCATGCACAAGGGCCTCATCCGCGCTTCCGGCTGCGCCGACGCCAACGCCGATCTCGGCCTCATCATGCACATCACCGCCTCCACGGAACTTTCCCCCAACGGCAACACCAAGGTGCTCACCGGAACGGTGGAGGAAGCCATACGCCTCGGTGCGGACGCCGTGTCCGTGCATCTCAACCTCGGCGATCCCAACGAGCGCGAAATGCTCCACACCGCGGGCGTCATCGCCGATCACTGCAACCGCTGGGGCATGCCGCTTCTCATGATGCTCTACGGCCGCGGCGGCCTCATCCGCGACAGCTTCGCCGTCGACGTGGTGGCCCACTGCGCCCGCGTGGGCGCGGAACTCGGCGCCGACATCGTGAAGGTGTCCTACACCGGCAGCCCCGAAACCTTCCGCAAGGTCACCGAGTGCTGCTGCGCCCCCGTGGTCATCGCGGGCGGCGAACGCATCGACTCCACGCGCAAGCTTCTGCAGATGGTCTACGATTCCCTGCAGGCGGGCGGCGCGGGTCTTTCCATCGGCCGCAACGTGTTCGAGCATCCCCGCCGCGTGAATCTCATGCGCGCCATGAACGCCATCGTGCATTCGGGCGCTTCCGTGGACGACGCCATGGCCATCGTGGGCGAAGACTAGCTTTCAGGAGAGGCCATGATCATCTATTTCAAGAGCGTGCCCTTCAGCAAGAACGACGTGACCCTCGCGCTGGAATCCGGCGTCGACGGGGTCATCGTTCCCGCGGACAAGGTGGACTCGGTTTCCCAGCTTTCCCGCACGCAGGTCCTTGCCGAGGAGGACATGCCCTCCCGCGCCATGACCTCCAAGAGCGATGAGGAGGACATACGCGACGCTCTCCGCTCCGGCAGACAGGTCGTGCTGGCCCGGGGATGGGAGATCATTCCCGTGGAAAACCTGCTCGCCCAGTGCGACAACGTGGTGGCCGAAGCGGGAAGTCTTGAGGAGGCCGTGCTTGCCTCGGGCATTCTTCAGCGCGGCGTGCAGGGCATCGTGGTGCTGCCCGAAGCCATAGGTGAGCTCAAGGACATCGTGTCCCGCTGCAAGATAAGCCGGGAGCACGAAGAGCTCGAGGAAGCCGTCATCACCCGCGTGGAGCCCGCAGGACTCGGTCACCGCGTGTGCATAGACACCATGTCCATGCTGCACCGCGGTCAGGGCATGCTGGTGGGCAATTCCAGCGCCTTCACCTTTCTCGTCCATGCCGAAACCGAGCACAACGAATATGTGGCCTCCCGCCCCTTCCGCGTGAACGCGGGCGCGGTGCACGCCTACATACGCCTGCCCGGCGACGCCACCACCTATCTCTCGGAAGTCGTTGCCGGCAGGCAGATGCTCGTGGTGGACCATACGGGAGCGACAAGCCTCGCCACGGCGGGACGGGTGAAGATAGAAGTGCGGCCCATGCTGCTCGTCGAAGCCAGAGTCGGCGACAAGAAGGGCGCGGTGTTCCTGCAGAACGCCGAAACCATCCGTCTCACCGCGCCGGACGGCACGCCCGTGAGCGTGGTGACGCTCAAGCCCGGCGACAAGGTGCTCTGTCGCACCGACGAGGCCGGACGTCACTTCGGCATGCGCATCAAGGAAGACATTCAGGAGAAGTAGATCATGGCAGAGCCTTTCCAGATTCCCGGTCTCGACAAGCTGCGTGAACAGATCGACGAGGTCGACCGGCAGCTTCTTGAACTTCTGAACCGGCGGGCGAATCTCAGCCTCGCCGTCGGACAGGCGAAGCGGCAGGTCTCGGGCAGGGTGTTCGATCCGGCACGGGAGGCCAGGCTTCTGGAAAGGCTCGCCTCGCTCAACCAGGGTCCGCTCAAGGCGGAACACGTCACGGCCGTGTGGCGCGCCATTCTTTCGGCCTCCCGCTCGCTGCAGAAGCCGGCCGCCATAGCCTATCTGGGGCCGGAAGGCACGTTTTCCTATTTTGCGGCCAGAGACTTTCTCGGCGAATCCATGACCTTCGTGCCCTGTCACGACTTCAACGAAATCTTCCGCGGCGTGAGCCTCGGCGAATACGACGCGGGCATCATTCCGCTGGAAAATTCCATCCACGGCACCATCACGCAGAGCTTCGACCTGTTCTCCCAGTACGAGGTGAACATTCAGGCCGAGTTCTTCTCCCGCATCGCCAACAGTCTGCTCAGCCGGGAAAAGTCGCTGGAGAACATAACGACCGTCTACTCCCACGCTCAGCCCCTCGGTCAGTGCGCCGCGTGGCTGCGCGCGCATCTTCCTTCGGTGCGGCTCGTGTCCGTGGAGTCCACGGCGGCCGCCGCGTGGAAGGCGTCCCGCGAGGAAGGGGCGGCCTCCATCGGGCATCGCAGCATGGCCGAAAAGCTCGGCATGAGCTCTCTTGCCGACAACATTCAGGACGACACCGCCAACTGGACGCGCTTCGTGCTCATCCGCCCCGGCGTCTCTCCGTCCCGGACCGACCATGCAGGGGAACAGGAACGCTTCAAGTCCTCGCTTCTTTTCACGGTTCCCAACCGGGCCGGCACGCTTTCCACCGTCCTCAACACCTTTTCCGCCCACAAGGTGAACATGACCAAGCTCGAATCCCGTCCCATGAAGGGATCGTGCTGGGACTACGTGTTCTTTGCCGACGTGGAATGCGACCTTTCCTCCGCGGGACGAAGAGCGCTCATTGAAGACCTCGACGCCTGCTGCAACTCGGTGCGCGTGCTCGGCTGCTACCCCGAGGGCCCGCGTCTCGACTCAACCGCCAACACCACAGGATTCTGATTCATGATCACCCTTCAGGCCCCCGCCTCCAAGTCCGTCTCTCACCGCACGCTCATCGCGGCCGCTCTGGCGCACGGCGACTCACTGGTGCGCCATGCGCTCTCAAGCGCCGATCTTGAGCGCACGCGCGACATTCTCCACACGGCAGGAGCCGTTCTGGAAGACCTCGGAGGCGGCTCATGGCGAGTCTGCGGCATGAAGAACGGTCCCGAAGGCGGCACGGACGCTCCTTCCGACTGCAACGTGGGAGAGTCGGGCACCACCTGCCGCCTGCTCACCGCGGTTCTGGCCGCAGGGCGCGGCTCCTTCCGCATTCACGGCGTGGAGAGAATGCACGCTCGTCCCATAGGCGCGCTTACAAGCGCGCTCGAACAGCTCGGCGCACGCATTCGCTTTGAAGGAAAAAAGGGCTTCCCTCCCTTCGTGCTCGAAACGCACGGCCTTTCCGGCGGCGAAGTTTCCATGAGCGTGGACGAGTCGAGCCAGTTTCTCTCCGGCCTGCTGCTCGCCGCCCCCTTCTGTCCTTCCCCCCTCTGCATTTCCCTTACGGGAAACAAGGTGGTCTCCTGGCCCTACGTGGGCCTGACCCTTCAGGTCATGGAAGACTTCGGCATAGCCTTTAAGGTGGAGGAACTCTCAGGCGATGGCTGGAAGCGCGTTGCGTGGAGGAGCGTGACCGAGGCCCGTCCCGGACGCCTCCGCATCACCGTGCAGCCCGGAAGCTACCGCTGCGGCGAACACGCGGTGGAAGGCGACTGGTCGGGAGCCTCGTATCTTCTCGCGGCCGGAGCCGTGGGCAAAAAGCCCGTTCTCGTCACGAACCTTCGCGCCGACTCCCTTCAGGGAGACCGCGCCATGCTGGACATTCTGCGCTCCATGGGAGCGTCCGTGGACATCAGGGAGGACGGCATTCTCGTGAGCCCCTCGAAGCTCTCCGGCATTGAGGTGGACATGGGCGACTGCCCGGATCTCGTGCCCACCGTGGCCATGACGGCGGCCTTTGCCGAAGGCGAAACGCGCATCACGAACGTCGCGCATCTGCGCATCAAGGAGTGCGACCGCCTCTCAGCCTGCGCCGCGGAACTTTCCCGCATCGGCGTGAAGGTGGAGGAAGGGCCGGACTTTCTTGCCGTGCACGGCACCGCTCCCGAAGGACCGGTCATTCCCGAAGGCACGGTGTTTGCCACCTACAACGACCACCGCATCGCCATGGCCGTGTCGCTGCTCGGCCTTGCCGAAGGCCGGAAGGTCTCGGTGGACGATCCTTCCGTGGTGCGCAAGTCCTTTCCTGAATTCTGGAACGTATGGAGCGCCCTTGCATGAGCGAGCGCATCGTCATCGTAGGCTGCCGGGGCCGCATGGGGGCCATGCTCACGGAGCGCTTCAGCCGCAATCCCGATCTCACCGTGCTGGGGCTCGACCTGCCCTTTGAGGAGGAAAACGTAAGAAACGCCTGCCGGGGGGCGCGCCTCGTGCTTTTGTGCATACCGGCCACGGCCATAGCCGACACCGTGACCACGCTCAGGCCCTTCATGGAGCCCGACGCCATCCTTGCCGACATCACCTCGGTGAAGGAACTGCCCATGCAGCACATGGAAAGCCTGTGGAGCGGGCCGGTGGTGGGCACGCATCCGCTTTTCGGGCCCGTGCCCGCACAGGATCTGGAACTGCGCGTGACCATAGTGCCGGGGAAAAACGCCTCGGAAGAGGACACCCGTTTTACCGAAAGCCTGTTTCAGCACTTCGGCTGCGTGACCTTCCGCGCCACGGCCGAAGAACACGACATCGCGGAAGCCAAGATACAGGGCATGAACTTCATCACGAGCGCGGTGTATTTCGCCATGACGGCGGAAGACCCCGCGCTCCTGCCGTACATAACGCCCTCGTTTCTCCGGCGCATGAACTCCACGGAAAAGCAGCTCATGGAGGACGGAGCGCTGTTCACATGGCTTTTTGAAGCCAATCCCCACAGTCAGGCCATGACGCGTCAGTACAGAAACCTGCTTTCCCTCGCGGCCGCAGGCGACGTCGACCTCATTCTGCACAAGGCCCGCTGGTGGTGGAAGGAAGGCGAGGAAAAGAAAAAAATTCATGAGGAGGCCCGGAAGGTGGCCCTTCAGTCGGCCCGCATGGGTCTCAAAAAAGGACAGAAATAATGCGTTACAGCCTGTTCGGCGAATCCCACGGTCCTGCCATAGGCATCGTGCTTCAGAACGTCCCTTCGGGGCTCGACGTGGACATGGACTTCATCCGTGCACAGATGGCGCGCCGAGCTCCGGGCAGGTCACCTCTGGCCACGGCGAGAAACGAAAAGGACGACGTCCGCATTCTGAGCGGCGTGTTCGAGGGAAAGACCTGCGGCACCCCCCTTTGCGGCGTCATTGAAAACACCGACACAAGATCGCGCGACTACGCCGCCACGCGCTGGCTCGCCCGGCCCGGCCACGCCGACTTCACGGCGCATCTGCGCTACGGCGGCTTTGAAGACTACCGGGGCGGCGGCCATTTTTCCGGCCGTCTCACGGCGCCCCTGGTCTTTGCCGGGGCTCTTGCCAGACTGGCGCTGAAGCAAAAAGGCGTGGAGGTTCTGGCCCGCATCAGCCGGATTGCGGACATCGAGGATGCCCCCCTCGATCTTGCCGCACCCGACCTTGAGGCGCTGCGCGCGGCGGGAAGAAAGAGCTTTCCCGTAGTGGACGACGCCCGGGGCGAAGCCATGCAGCAGGCCGTTCTCGCCGCCCGCGCCGACGGCGACTCCGTGGGCGGCATCATAGAATGCTTTGCGCTCGGCGTTCCCGCCGGACTCGGCAGCCCGGACTTCGACGAGAACATCGAAACCATCATCGCAAGGCACGTCTTTGCCGTGCCTGCGGTGAAGGGAATAGCCTTCGGCACGGGCTTCGGCCTTGCCTCCATGCGCGGGAGCGAAGCCAACGACGCCTTTGTGCCGGGAGAAAGACCGACCACGCGCACCAACAACAACGGCGGCATCAACGGCGGCATTTCCAACGGCATGCCCGTCGTGTTCAGCGTGATCATCAAGCCCACCCCCTCCATAGGCCGGGAGCAGGACACCGTGAACATGAACACGGGCAGGGCGGAAAAACTCGTCATCACCGGCAGGCACGACCCGTGCATCCTTTCCCGCGCCGTGCCCGTCATCGAAGCGGCCTGCGCTCTCGCGCTCACGGAAGTGCCGGGGGTGCTTGCATGAAGAATCTCGTGCTCATCGGCCTTTCCGGCTGCGGCAAGACCACCTTCGGCAAAAGGCTCGCGCGCAGGCTGCGCCTGCCGCTCCTGGACACCGACGTCATGATCGAACAGAAGACCGGCCGGACCATTCCCGACATCTTCGCCGCAGAGGGAGAAAGCGGCTTTCGCGACATCGAGTCCGTCTGCGCAAAAGAGGCGGCGGCCCGGGACGGCGCGGTGATCTCCACGGGCGGAGGCATGGTGCTGCGCGAGGAAAACATGAAGGCGCTCTCGCAAGGCGGCCTTGTCGTCTTCATCGACAGACACCCCTCGCACATTCTGCGCTCGACCTCCCTTACCGACCGGCCGCTCGTGCAGAACGACAGGGACAGACTCTTTCGTCTCTACGCCGAACGCCTTGACCTCTACCGCCGCCATGCCGACGTCGTCATCCCCAATCACGGCGGCCCGCGCACGCTGAAGCGCCGCATACTTCAGATACTGCGCCATTACCGCCGTCACCTCTCTCACGCCTGACCCGGAGCATGCCATGAGTTCCCTTCTCGACGGAAAAACGCTGGCCGTCATCGGCGATCCCATAGAACACAGCCTCTCCCCGCTCATCCAGCAGGCCATGCTCGATGAGCTCGGCATTCCCTGCACCTACGGCCGCATCCGCGTGCCCGCCGGAACCGTGGGGGCATGGCTGCCCGGCGCTCCCGGCCTGAACCTTGCGGGCTTCAACGCCACCATGCCGCACAAGACCGATCTCGTGCCGCTCATGGACACCCTTTCCGACGACGCCGCCATGTACCACGCCGTGAACACCGTGGTCATACGTGACGGCCGGTTCCACGGGCACAACACCGACGGAGGGGGCTTCGTGCGCTCGCTGCACGATGAGGGCATACGGCCGAAAGACCTGCGCATCGCCGTGTACGGCGCCGGCGGAGCCGCGCGCTCCGTGGTGCTCAAGCTGGCCGCCGAAGGGGCGGGACAGATCACCGTATGCTGCCGCACCCCGGCCAGGGCGGAAGAGCTCGCCCGAGCCTCGAGCCGCGTCCGCGTGGTCGCCATAGGCAGCGAAGACTTTGAAAAGGCGCTTTCCGAGGCGGAACTTTTCATCAACTGCACGCCGCTCGGCATGCAGGGGGTGAATTCGCAGTTCTCCTCCTTCGACTTTCTCGATCGCCTGCCCGCCGGTGCTCCGGTATGCGACCTCATTTACCGGCCGCTCAAAACCGAACTTCTCAAGGAAGCGGAAAAGCGCGGCCACCACGTCATGAACGGCCTCGGCATGCTCATCCATCAGGCCATTCTGGCGCTCGAGCAGTTCGCCTCCATGCCGCTCGACGCCTCGCTCATGATGGCCGCCGTACAGAAAAAGCTCGTGCCCGAGCTGAAAAAAGGCTTGTAGGTTCACCCTGAACATGGTTGCGACAAGGCCCGCCCCGAAAGGACGGCCCGGGCCCGTCGCGCACCGTTCGCCGGAAATCCGCCTCCGGGAGGCGGCATAAAGGCGCTTCCCCGAGAGGGACCGTCTTTTCTCCCCGCTTCCGTCCGATGCGGCCTGCGCCATGAGGCGCATCGCCTTCGGCACATCCGGCATCATGAGGCGCCCTTCCGCTTTTCCCGCCACGCAAAAGCGCCGCCTTCCGAACGACGGAAGACGGCGCTTTCGTATCTGTCTGTCAGCGGATGAGCCGACGGGCTCCTTACATGAGACCCTGTTCGATCATGCTGTCGGCCACCTTGCGGAAGCCGGCGATGTTGCCGCCCATCACGTAGTTGCCGGGCTGGCCGAATTCTTCGGCGGTATCGTGGGCAGCCTTGAAGATGCCGGCCATGATGCCCTTGAGCTTGCCGTCCACTTCGTCGAAGGTCCAGGAGGTCATGCCCGCGTTCTGTTCCATTTCGAGCTGGCTGGTGGCCACGCCGCCGGCGTTGGCGCACTTGGCCGGGCCGTAGCAGATGCCGGCCTTCTGGAATTCGGCGGTAGCTTCAAGGGTGGAAGGCATGTTGGCGCCTTCGCTCACCAAGATGCAGCCCTTGGAGAGCAGGTTCTTCGCGTCGGCCAGGGTGACTTCGTTCTGCGTGGCGCTCGGGAAGGCGAGATCGGCGCCCACGTTCCACACGGGATGTTCGCCCGCAGGATATTCGGAAACAGGAATGAAGGTGGCGTCCTTGCACAGTTCGGCGTAACGGGTGAGGGGAGCGCGCTCCTGTTCCTTGACCTGCTGCAGCACTTCAAGGTTGATGCCGCTCGGCTGATAGATGCAGCCGCGGGAGTCGGACACGGTGACGGGCTTCGCGCCGAGCTGATAGAGCTTCTTCACGGTGTAGATGGCCACGTTGCCCGCGCCGGACACGGCGGCCGTCTTGCCTTCGATTTCCTTGCCGACGGCCTTCAGCATGTTCTCGGCGAAGTACACGTTGCCGAAGCCGGTGGCTTCGGTACGAGCCAGAGAGCCGCCCCACTTGAGGCCCTTGCCGGTGAGCACGCCTTCAAAACGGCTGGTCAGACGCTTGTACTGGCCGAAGAGGTAGCCGATTTCGCGGCCGCCCACGCCGATGTCGCCGGCGGGAACGTCGCTGAACGCACCGATGTAGCGGACAAGCTCGGTCATGAAGGCCTGGCAGAAGCGCATGACTTCCGCGTCGGACTTGCCCTTGGGATCGAAGTCGGAACCGCCCTTGCCGCCGCCGATGGGCAGGCCGGTAAGGCTGTTCTTGAAGATCTGTTCGAAGCCGAGGAACTTCAGGATGCTCTGGTTCACGCTGGGATGGAAGCGCAGGCCGCCCTTGTACGGTCCGATGGCGGAGTTGAACTGGACGCGGTAGCCGTTGTTCACCTGAATGCGGCCCTTGTCGTCGGTCCAGGCCACGCGGAATTCCACAAGGCGTTCGGGCACGACGATGCGCTCAAGAATGGCGTTTTCCTGATACTTGGATTCTCTGTCGAAAAGCGGCTGCATGGAGAAGAGCACTTCTTCCACGGCCTGCAGAAATTCCGGCTGATGAGGATTCTTGGCGCGCACGTTTTCCACGACGCTCTGCACGTAACTGTTACCCATGACTCTCTGCTCCTTTAAAATGGCGGAAGGGGAAGGCTCCCCTCAAAATGTGCAACAATCATCCGCCGGACTCGAAGTAGTACATTTTTGTTAAAAAC
>NZ_CAJJIC010000039.1 GCF_905187505.1 uncultured Mailhella sp. | reverse complement strand
CCCTTCGCACAAAGGCGCCAGCATGGCCTCGTAAAGCCTGCGCACCTGCCCAACTTCGGCGTAGCGGAAGGCCACCTTGCATGAAAAGCGCCGCATGGCCGCCGCGTCGAGCTCCTCTCTGCGGTTGGTGGTGCATATGCAGAAGGTGCGGCAGCGCTCAAGCGAGGTGAGAAACTCGTTGACCATGCTGCTCTCCCACGACATTCTCGCCCCCTCTCGGGAAAAGAGAAAGCTGTCCGCCTCGTCCACCACCAGCACCGCACCGCGCTCTTCCGCCTCCCGGAACGCTCCGGCTATGTTCTGCTCGGTGAGCCCCACAAACGGCCCCATGAGGTCGCTGGCCCGGCGGCTGAGGCACGCTCTGCCGAGGGTTTTCGCCACGTATCCGGCAAGCGCCGTCTTGCCCGTGCCCGGAGGACCGTAGAAGAGCATGGTCGCGCAGCCGGGACGAAGACGGGCGTTGCCGCGCATGGCCGCATCCATTCTCCGGCAGCGCTCCATGAAGGCCGCCGCGTCCCCTTCCATGCACACGCCGTCCAGCGAAAACTCCCCGACCTCACGGTTCTCCGAGGCCGCGCGGTAATTTCCGTCGGCCTGAAGCGTGACGTGCGCCTGAAGAATGCGGTCAAGCGAGGCATAAAAATCCTTACGGGTACGGCACAGTCCCGAAGACTGCGAAACGGCCTTCTGAATCACCGCCGCTTCCACCGGGTACCTGACGGCAAGCTCCGTCATGACCGGCTCGGAAAACCTGCGGACAAACCCCGAGCGCCTCATGACCTGACGCCATACCGCCACGCGCTCCTTCACCCCGAGGCTCTCGAAATGAATGCTGAAGCTGAAGCGGCGGCGCACGGCCGGATCAAGATGCTCCACCTCGTTGGTGATCCATATGACACGACGGCCGGCACATTCCATGAAGTCGTTCAGCCATGCCTTGTCCTTGGTGTCGCGGCCGAAGGAAACGTCGGTGTCCAGCAGCCTCTCGGCCTCGTCCACCACCACGAAGGCCCCCTCATGACGGGACGCCATGTGCAGACAGGCCGTAAGCGACGCGCGCCGGGCGGCATCGCCGTCCCTTTCCCGACTGACCACGAACCACGCCTTCACGCCGCACGCGGCGGCCAGACTGCGGACAAGACTCGTCTTGCCCGTGCCGGAAGCGCCGTACAGCAGCACGTGAACCGGCTCATCACCCCTTCTCTTCAAAAGGCGGAGCACATGACGGATATGATCCGCCGGAACGTGAAAGTCCTTAAGCGGCAGCGTTTCGCCTTCCAGAGGACGGAAAAACAGCTCCTGCGCGTCGGGTTCCTCCGGTTCCCAGAAAGCCAGCACCGACTCGGTGATGCGCAGCGCCGAGCCGAAGGCGGTCTCGACCATGCCGAGCCTGAGAAGCTCGCTCACGGTGCGGCGCAACTCCGGAACGGAAAGCTCCAGAATGCGGGCGAGCAGACGTCGGGCACCGAAACCGAACACCTTGATGTCGTCTTCAAAATACGTTTCCACTTCGGGAAACTGCTGGATCATGAATACGAACTCGCACAGGACACAGCCCTCCTCATTCAGACCGAACACCTCCACAAGACGACGCCTCGCCGTCGCAAACAGGCCGTCGTCCGTGGCCTGAGCCGTGCGGCTCCGGCACGCGTCGGCCGCGACCGCAAGAAAAAGCGCCTTCAGACGCGCATTCGAGGAAAAAAGCTCCTCGCAGGCATAGAGAACATGATCTTGCATCTCACGCACGCCGCGCAGCTCGCGCAGGGTCGTCACCGCATCGCGCGCAAGCCTCAGCTTTCCGGCCTTTTCCGCCACGTCCTTCAAAATCCCGTCCAGTCCCCCGAGCGCCCAGCAGAGACAACGCAAAAAACCCGCGTCCACCGCCGCGTTCTGCTCCATCACGCCCAGAAGCCACCGCGCCGTCCTTCTTCTGGCGAAGTCTTCCTCGGTCCCGTACCCGTCTGCTCTGATCTCTTCGACATTCCGGCTTCGCATCGTCTTCTGCTCCTTTCATTCCCTGATACGCTAACGGAGCTTCGTGCCAGATTCCGATCATCGTCGAAGAATTTTATGTCAGGGAACTTCAGAGGGATACAAAAAAGGCGCCTTCATGCTCCCCACATGAAGGCGCCTCGATCCGGCATCATGGATGCGGAAGGGATGCCCGGTGCGCCCGCCTTGGACGCGTTTTCCGAAAAGAATCGACCATCATCGTCCGGCACCGCCCGCCTTCAGCGCCACGACGGGCGCGCCCGGACGCGCCGCTTCCAGCGCCCTGCCCGTGGAAGACGCCACAAGCACGAGACGCGAAAGATCAAAGCCCGCACGAAGCGGGTCGTCATCGGGAACGGCGAGACGGCAGAAAACCTCCACGTCGCCGTCCGCAGGAAGGCCGAGCGCCGCGAGCTCCCCGGCCGTCACGACCGGAGAACTCTCAAGACCAGAGGCGCGCACACGGCCGAGAAGAAGAGGCGGACAGGCGCCTTCCAGACTGGAGAGCAGCACGGCAGAGGCGTCCGGCGCAAACCTTTTCAGGCGGCACGAACGCGCGCCGCCGAGGGCGGCCACACCCGCCAAAAACATGACGTCTTGTTCTTTCATGCCCGAAATCTCGCACAAAACGGGCACCGCGGCAAGCTACCTGTCCTTTTCGTGCCCGTAGATGCCGCCCGCAATCGCGCCGAGGCCGCCGCCTATGAGCGCCCCCATGGTGCCGCTGCCTCCGGCAATGGCCGATATGCCGGCGCCGGCCAGCGCTCCCACGGCCGTGCCTGAAAGCGCTCCCTGCTGAGTCCTGTTCATGCTCGTGCAGCCCGCCGCCCCGAAGGACAGCGCGGCGCAAAGGGTCACGGCAACCGCCGCCGTACCGAAAGAAGTCATGACTCGCTCCTTGCCACAAAGGTTTGCACCGGAGCCGGAACGGTTCCGGTCTCCGGCATGTCGAAGGCTTCCCCTGCAAAGACACGCAGTTTTTGCAGAAGCTCCCCGCGCCTCAGCGCCGCGAGCCCTCAGCCGCGGCGGGAACCACCATTTCCGTCCATATCACGTCGAAGACATGACGGTTCTTCTGATCGGGATTGCGGTAATAGAACTCGTCTATCCTGCGCACGAGCTCGGGCCGCGTGGTGTCGTGAAAGGCGATCTGCCAGCCGTTGGCAAACAGCGAAAGCTGCACGGTCTCGCCCTTTTCCCTTGCCGCCTGCGCAAGCGCAGACTCCATGGCAAGCGCGCATTCCACGCCGAGAAGAAAATCCAGCTTCGACTGGGGAGCCGACGTTTCCCACGCAAAGCCGTCCAGCGACGCCACGGGCACGGGCTCGGCCGGAGCGGACGCCACCGGAGCTCGATGACAGCCCGGCAGGACAAACATCAGCGCAAGGGCAAGGGCAAGGCCCGTCCTCTTCAATGATTTCACCATCATGGCATTCTCCTTGTCTTCTTCCATGACAGTGAACGGAGCCCTGTGAGAGGTCAATGAAATTTCTGACGAGGAAAAAACGGCCCGAAACGCCGTCGCGGCGCGTCTTCACGCGTTCAGCCTGAAACGGTCTCCCGGTCCCTTCGGACGAAGATCAGGATTCACGGCCGCGTGCGCTCAGCGCTTCCCGCAGCGTCTCCAGCGCCTTCAGAATGTCGCCCGCGGAAACCGACGGCTGATAGTCCTCGGGAAGCAGACGGCGAAGCATGAGCATGCCCAGCGTGCACGAGGTAAGCATGAGTCCCGAAGGCACGGCGTCCTCGCCTTCCGCGTCCGCCATGTCGACAAAGAATCCCTTCATCCGTTCCTGTATGACGGGCCGGGCCTCAAGGGACTGGGACGACAGCATGAGAATGTTGAGAATGGAAAGATCGCCGCTGTCCTCGTACCGGTTCTCACAGGAACGGACCATCCTGTCCGCCAGATCTCCGAGCATATCTTCCCTGTCGAGTCCGGGCCGTCCGGCGGAGAAACTGTCGAGCACGGCTCCGAAAAGCTCACGCTTGGAACCGTAATATCGGACGATGAGCGCCACGTTGATTTCCGCCATGGCCGCTATCTGTCTCAGGGTGACGAGCTCATAGGGATATCTGGCAAACAGCCGTTCGGCGCTTTTCAGAATCCGTTCCTTCGTCTGTGCGGCGTTCCGGCAGGTCTTCGCCGGCTCATCTCTGTCTGCCATGGTTCGAACCTTGCGTTTTCATCCTCTTCCGCCGAGGGCGCACACTTGCCGGCGGTCTCTTCGTTGTATCCCGCGGCTTTTTTTTACGCAAGTAAACACGTGTTGACTTAACGGGCAAAAGCATATACTCCTCAGCTGCAACGTTCTCAAGGAGCCTCCACATGCGATTTCGCGTACTTTTTCTTCTGACGGCCGCCATGCTTCTGACGGCAGGTCAGGCCGCCGCCAGGCAGTTGTCCCTGAGCGTGGGCGTCTACTCCGTGCAGTCGGAATACAAAGGTTCCGACGCCCGCGTGCTGCCCATGCCCGTCGTGCAGTATGAAGACGAGCACTTTTTCATAAAGAACACGGAAGCGGGCGTCTGGCTGTGGAACGACGGCACGCAGAAGCTTTCTCTGGGAGCCACTCTTCTTCCCTGCTATTTCCGCTCGAGCAAAAGCGACGATCCGGCCATGAAAAAGCTGGACAACCGCAACATCATCGTGCTGGGCACGCTGGGCTATGAGCTGAACACGACGGTCGGCTCCTTCCGGCTGAGCGCCTCAGGAGACGTCACCGGCACGAGCGACGGCTTTCTGGCCAGCGCAAGCTACGCCTATCCCTTCCGCTCCGGCCGCCTGACCGTCGTTCCCAGCGGCGGACTTCTGTTCGCAAGCTCCGACTTCAACGACTACTACTACGGCGTCAGCCGCGGCGAATCGGCACGCAGCGGCCTTGCCGAGTATTCTCCCGGCGCCTCCGTCACGCCCTTCGTCGGACTCAGCGCGGGCTTCGACCTCTCCAGTCACTGGAGTCTCTTCGCGAGCTGGAAGGTCACGTTTCCCGGCGATGAAATCAAGGACAGTCCCATGGTGGACCGAAGCTCCCAGCACATCTTCGGCGGAGGCGTGACCTACACCTTCTAGCACCCTCCGGCGACGCTCAAAGCCGCGCCCCGAAGCACCGCCCCCGTCTCTTTCCATCGTTGAGCCGAAAGGTCGTTCTCAGACCACCGTTCCCTTTTGGGGCGCTCCATCCCCCCGGAGCGTTCCCGCCGTCCGCCGGGCTCTCCCGCCTTTATTTCCGGCGAACGCACGAAGACTGTCCCGCGCCGGCAAACCCGGAACGGACGCCTCCTCCGCTTGCGCAGACAGTCTTCCCTGAAGCAAAAGGCGGGGCCGGTTCATGCCGGTCCCGCCTTTTGCTTTTGTTCGCGCCGTCTCCGCGCTAGCGTTTTTTCTCTTCCATGCACACCACGCGCACGCCGGGGTGTCCCCCCGTGCGGGAAGCCTGCGCCCTGAACACGGAAAGCCAGTTCTTGCCGAGCAGGGTTTCGGCCAGCCATTCGGCGTTGTGCAGCACAGGGCGATGCGTGTCGATGACGGGCGTCTCCTCCGAGTTCTTGTCCTTGCCTCGGGCGGGATGCTTCACGTCCATGGTCATGAGCGTACGGGCTATGCCTATCTTGCAGGAGGGGCAGCCCACCAGAATGGGCGCGTCGGCCGTGTATCCGGCAAGAGCGCTTTCAAGCCGCTCGCGCTTGCGCTCGCGCAGCACGTTGTAGATGTCCGGGCAGGTGTAGGCGCCCGCGCCGGATTCGCCGCAGCAGCCGGGATTGATCAGGATGGATGCGCCGGTGATGCGCTCGAGCGCCCTTGCCACCTTGCCGCCGTCCTTGGTGGCCTTCACGCCGGACCAGGCGGGATGGCAGGAGGAATGATAGATGATGCGCTCATGGCTCACCTCCACGTCATGGGGCAGACGATCCACGAGAAGCTGCACGATGTCGTTGTGCGGCAGCACGTTGCCGTCAAGATCCGTAATGCCGTGACGCATGAGCGAGTCGCGGCAGGATCCGCAGGCGGTGATGAGCATGTTGACGTCGAACCCGGCCTCGGCCGCCGCCTGGAGCGTGGCCGCGATGACCTGCCGGTTGCGCTGAAGGTTCACCTCGTACTGTTCGGACGCGCCCGCCGCAAGCAGCGGATAGCCGCAGCACAGATGCCTTCCGGGAATGACCACGGGCACGCCCGCGTACATCATGAGCGCTATGGAGGCGAGCGCTATGCGGCGATAGAACAGACTGCCGCCGCAACCGGGGAAGTACAGCACCGCGGGCACGCGGCCTTCAAGCACGCCCTGAGCGGAGATGTCGCCGCTTACGGGAAGGAAGAGATGCGCCGCAGCGTTTCTTTCAAGGTGCAGGCTCTCATACAGGCTCACCATGCCGAGCGCCGGACCTCTTCCGGAAAAGAGCGGACTGCTCATGCGCCTGCGCCACACGCGCGGCACGAGCGGAATGAACTGGTTCATCACGTTCTGGCCGAGGGCCGCCATTTTGGCGAAGGCGGGCACGCGGCTCGCCGGATCGGAAGAAAGAACGTTCAGCACCTGAGACTTGATGGGATGCCCGCCCTCTCCCTCGCGCTTGACGTAGGCAAGGGAGCTCAGGGCCACTTCCGGAGACTCGATCTTCACCGGGCACACCGAGGTGCAGCGGCCGCAGCCCGTGCAGTGCTCCACCAGATGCCGAAGCTCCTGAAGAAGCTCGGGAGAAGGATGTCCCGTGGTGACCTGGGAATAGTAGATGGCCTCGGTGAGCGCGCCGAGAATGAGGTTCTTGTTGCGCGGGTTGTACTGGAAGGAGCGCTCGGGGTACACCATGGGGCACACCTGCTTGCACTTGCCGCAGCGGGTGCAGGTCTGCACCTGGGAAAGCAGGCGGATGAGGCACTCCTTGTCGGGCAGGCCCGATTCCCTGATGTCCGCGATGAGCCGGTTGAAGGAGAACGTGAACGGACGCACCGGCAGATTGCGGGTGACGAGCTTTCCGGGGTTGAACAGGTCGCGGGGGTCCACGCGCATCTTGAACTCGCGCAGGCTCTCCATCTGCCGGGGATCAAGGAAGGCTATCTTGGTGATGCCTATGCCGTGTTCGCCGGAAACCGCGCCGCCGAGCTCCTGCGTTCTGGCCATGACCTGCATGGCCACGTCCTCTGCGTGCTCCATCATGCGCGGATCGTTGGAGTTGACCGGGATGTTCACGTGGCAGTTGCCGTCGCCCGCGTGCATGTGGCTCGCCACCACGATGCGGCTGCTCTTCATGTAGGCCACGATGGCGTCGATGCGGGAAGAAAGACGCGGGAAGCGCTCCTTCTGGGCCGTAAGCCACGACTCGGCCCGCGCCGCCACCTCCTCGTCCACGAGAGAGGGATCGAGATTGGACTCGTCGCCTGCGGCCACGTGCGAGGCGAAGGAAAATTCTTCATTGAAGGCGGGATCTTCCAGCGGAAAGCCCTGAAGCCGGGAGAGTTCCTGAAGGGCGAAGCGGTAGGCGTCGGCCGAGGCCACCACGTTGAGGCACTCGAGATAATGCGCGAACTCGGGGATGCTCGCCATGGGCAGCACCACGTCCTCGTTCATCTTGAAGCCGGACGTGCGCTTGGCGATGGCCGAAAGGCGATGCCTGTCCTCCCAGAACTCGGCGGCCTGCTTGTCGTCCCTGGCTATGGCGGCGAACACGTGGGGATCGTCGCCGGCAAGGGCGTAGATGGCCTGCACGGTGTCGTCGAGCACGTAGGCGTCGTTGCCGTCCACCTGCACGATGATGACCGATATGGGACTGCCTTCGTGTCTGTCCGACTTGCGCTGATAGTTGATGGCCTGCACGTACTTGGAGTTGAACTCCTCCAGCGCGGACACGTGCACGTCGCCGCCCTGATTGCGTATTCTGTCGCGCAGGTTCACGATCTTGCGCACGAGCTCGGCCGCGGGAACCATGGAGGTTCCGTAGAACTCCAGCACCATCACGCGGGAGAGCGAGGGCTTGGGATGAAGCACGAAGGTGGCCTCGGTGATGATGCCGTCTATGCCTTCCTTCTGCATGCCGGGAAGCCCGTCGAGCAGCTTGTTGGTCACGTCCTTGCCGAGGCCGGGATGCCGGACCTCATTTCCCTTCAGGCGCACCACGTTGCGCATGCCGCCGGAAAGGTCCTTGACCTCGAAGACGACGTCCTCGTCGGGCATGATCTTGTGTCCGGGATGGTTCACGCGCTCGATGCGGATGATTTCGCCCGTGGGCGTGACCATGGTCCAGGAAAGCAGATTGTCTATGGTGGTGCCGTACTCGAAGCAGAAGGGCCCGCCGGAGTTTTCCGACACGTTGCCGCCTATGGTGGACGCCGTCTTGGAAGCCGGATCCACGGTGAAGAGCATGCCCTTGGAGGCGGCAAAGTCGATGGCGTCCTGCGTGATCACGCCTGCCTGGCAGGTCATGGTGCGCGCGGCCCTGTTCACCGACTTGGCGGTAAGGCGCGTGGTGCTCACCATGACGGTGCGCTTGCGCGCGGGCACGGTGCCGCCCGTAAGACCGGAAGCGCCGCCTCTGGGAATGATGGCGAACTTCATTTCGTTGGCCAGCCGCACGAGGGCGCTTATCTGTTCGGGAGTGTCGGGCTCCACGACGAGAAGGGGCAGTTCCATGCGAAGGTCCGTGGCGTCGGTGGCGGCGGCCACCAGCGCGCCGCGGCGGCGCAGAATGCAGTCGTCGGGCATGATGTCGGCAAGGCGGCCCTCAAGCTCGCGGCAGAATTCCATTTCCGCCTCGTGGGCGCTCCAGAACATGGTGATGCCTTCGCTTATGGCGGTGGCGTACTGATGCGCGAGGGAAGGAGACTCGGCCTGATAGTGCTCGTTGACGCTCTTCTTCACGTCCGAGGCGGAAATGAAGGGGTTGTACGCCACGAGAAAAAGTTCTTCGGCTATGTCGATGGCGAGCTGCCGCACGCTCTGCGGCCAGCGCTCGAATTCGTCCAGATTGATGCGCAGTATGCGGTTGACCACATACTCGGCGGATATGGAAATGTGAGGCCCTTTGTGGGGCATGACGGTCTCCTTGAAGCAGAAAAAGGGAGGGCCCGGCAGAGCGTGACCGCTCTGCGCAGGCCCGATGACGTTACGACGCGGACAGTCCGCAAAATGCCTACGAATTCAGATTGATGTTGAGCCTCGAGGTGATGTTGTTCCTCACCCACGTGGAGTCCAGCCACTCCAGCGGCTGAACGGGCACGCCGCCGACAAGCACGCCGAAGTGCAGATGGTCTCCTCCGGCAAGGCCGCTTGTGCCCGTGCGTCCTATGATCTGCCCGGCCTTCACCTCGTCGCCCACCTTCACGCCGTACTCGCTGAGGTGGGAATACTGGGTCATGAGGCCGAGGCCGTGATCGATGAGGATCATGTTGCCGTGTATGCCGAGATAGTCCACCCACACCACGCGGCCGCTCTGTGCGGCAGGCACTTCGGCGTGGGCCACGGAGGCGAGGTCGAGTCCCATGTGGGTCTGCTCGTCGATCTTCTGGCGATTGCCGTCCACATAGGTGCGGAAGTCGCCGAAGTTGGCCTTCACCGCGGAACGGGGCAGGCGGCGGAACGAGCCGCTCCACAGAAAGCGCGGCGAGACGTTGGCCGGATCGGCGGCCACCTTGATGAGGGTTTCGTCGTTGCCTTCGCGCACCTTGTTGTTGGCGCAGAGATACTGCGTGAGCGGCGTGGACTCCCCGGGGCAGAGCTCGGCGAGCTCGCTGGCCTTGAAGTTGAGGAACGACTCGGGAATGTTCAGCGTGTCGGAACGGTAGTTGCGGTTGAGCGCGTGCACGAGCAGGCGGCTTGAAGTCACGTTGCCCGCCAGGTCGCGCGCCATGATCTCGGGCAGATAGTCACCCGTCTTGAGGGCGATGGGGAAGGGGAACAGACAGGCATAGGCGCCGTTGTCCTGCTTGTAGCCCGGGAAGAAGAGGCTGCCCACGCGCACGCCGGTCTGATTCACGTCTTCGGAAACGGTGTAGACGATGAGACCGCTGCCGCCGCGGTACATGGCCGGAGGCCCGGTGCGCACGGCGATGCGGGGAGGCTGGGAATCGAGCACGAGAGGCAGGTTGATGCTCGTGGTGTTGCCCCGGCCGAAACCGGCATAGGAGCCGTCCACGGCCCTGACCTCGAGTTCAAACGCGCCTTCGGGAAGCTTTGTCTCCTTCAGGTTGAAGGAGACCTTCTGACGGTTCTCCAGCGTGGGGAAGGTCTGATCAAGCACGGTCATGCTCTGCTCGCCGCGCTTCACGACGACGGACACGGACTGCACGCCCGACTTGTCGGAGATGTCGAGCTCAATGTTCTGCAAAAGGCCCACGCGGCCGGCGAGCTCGGGGTTCATGGTCACGGAAGGCCCGCTCAGGTCGCGCATGAGAAAATACGCGCCGGCTCCCGCAAGCGCCAGAATCAGCAGCATGGCTATGACGGACAGCCCGGATGAAGAGCGCCGGGACGAGGATCGGTAGGAAATTTGTCTTCTGCTAAACAAGGCTGCATCCTTTCCGGGCGAAAGGCCCATGGTATGGCCGCGTCATGCGCTGGCACGGCAGAAGGTATTTTCTCGCACACTGCGCCAACAAGTCAAGGAAAAGCGAAAAACATTTTTCTTTCAGCTTCCGGGGCATGGGCGCGACATATCTTATATTCTTCGGATGGATGAAGTTTTTTCCCCTTCCCGCCCCACCTTCCGCCTTGCCGCGCCGCCCCTCTTTATGATAAGTCCTTCCCAATGATATGACCTTGCTCGGGAGAAGAGGTATGTTTCTTTCAGACGTCGCGCAGATATTCAAAAACATGGGCTGGGCGAACCGCATCACCATGATGCGCATCGGGGCCGTGCTGCCCATCCTTCTGCTCATCCACTTTCCCAACGTCTACACCTGCTGGATCGCCATGATCCTCTTCGTGGCCGCGGCCGTCACCGACTTTCTCGACGGCTACATCGCCCGCCGCGAAAAGCAGGTGACCAACTTCGGCAAGTTTCTCGATCCTCTGGCCGACAAGCTGCTCATCTGCTCCATCCTCATCGAGATGGTGGGCCTCGGCTGGGTGCCGGCGTGGATAGTCATCATCATCATCATCCGCGAACTTGCCGTCACGGGTCTGCGCGCCGTGGCCGCCGACAAGGGCGTGGTCATCGCGGCCGACTGGTACGGCAAGTGGAAGACCGTGTTCCAGATCATCGCCATGGTGCCGCTGCTCATCCACTTCCCGGTCATGGGTCTGCCCGTGCACCTCATAGGCACCGTGGTGCTCTACATCGCGCTCATCCTCACCATCTTCTCGGGCTGCAACTACTTTTATCTGTTCTACCGCCAGTGGCGCGATCATCTGGCGAACAACTAGCATTGCCCGCGTGCCGTCGTGTCCATGAATCATCGCACATCCTCAAACAGGGCCTTCTGGTGGAAGCTCTCGCTGCTCGTTCTTGCCGTGCTGCTCAACATCGCGCTGGCCAGCCGCATCATATGGGGCTCGCACAGCATCTACACCTGGCGCGTGCTCAAGGAAAAACAGAGCGAACTTTCCGAGGAGCTGGCCGCCCTTGACGAAAAGCGTGCCGCCCTCTCCCGGGAGATACGCCTCTTGAAAACCGACCCCGCCTATGTGGAAAAGGTGATTCGTCAGCGCCTCAACTACGTGAGAAAAAACGAAATTCTCTATCTGTTCGACAAGAGCAGGGAGGATTCGTGGTCCGGTGCGGACTCCGACGGCAGGCATGACTGAAGGCTCATCGTCCATGAATTCACCCCTTACGGAAAACGCCCGTTCGGAAAAGGCGCTCTGGTATCAGGAAGTCCTCTCCCTCGACCCCGCCTCCCGCATCTTTCTCCCCTACGCCCGGCTTCTCGCCGAAACGGGCCGCCGCATGGAGGCCGTGGAAGTGCTCCGGGCAGGCCTGACCCGCCACCCGGAATTTCTCGACGCCCGCCTTCTGCTCATCGATCTGCTGCACGACTGCGGGCAGGACGCCGCCGCCGGACTCGAAGCGGCGGGCATCATCGAGTCGCTTTCCCGCTGCTCCGCCCTCTGGGAGATATGGAGCAGGCTGCCCGGCGTGCGTGCCGATCAGTCTGCCATGCTGCTCTTCTTCGGAGCGACGTTCCGTCAGGGAGGTCCCGGTCTCGCCGACGTGTTCGAGGCGGGCATGAAGGCCCTGCATGACAAGAGCGGCCCGGAGCGTGGAAGCGACCTTTCGCCCGATGAGGACTCCCCTTCCCCGTCTGCGGCCTCTGCCGGGAATTTCCGCAGCGGACAGGATTCTCCCGTGCCGCCTGCGCTGCAGGAAGACGCCCCCGCCGCGCCGTGCGGCACGCCCGCCCCGCTTCCGAGCGACGCCGCCTGCATCGCGGCCCGCACCAACGTCCCCTCCGCGTCCGGGAACGACGCGGCGACTGAGGACGCGACGCCCTGCGCCTGCGATTCTTCTTCCGGCGACGCCTCCGCTCCGGCAGAGCCGTCCCGCGCCTTCGTCATGGACGAGAACGCCCCGTGGTACAGCCTCGACGCCGTGCCCGACGACGATGACGTGTACGATGACGAACCTGCCCCCGCCGCTCCCGTCATTCCGCCTTCCGCCATGCAGCTGCTCTTCCCCGAAAACGACGCTCCCGCCGAAGACGGGGACGCTTCCGTCTCCCCGGTCCCCCGCGCCTCTGCGGAGGGCAAAAGCTCTCTGTGCACGCGTTCCATGGCGCGCATACTCGAAGAGCAGGGCGCCACGGGCGAAGCCGCGGACATCTATCGGGAACTGCTTGAAGTGAGCTCCTCGGCCGAAGAGCGGGCCGAACTGAACGCCAAGCTGGACAGCCTCATGCAGGGCGCGCAGAATCCCGCGCCCGAACAGCCTGCCGATTCCGGCCTTCTGAACATGCTGGAAACTCTGGCCGTCAGGCTGGAAAACAAATCCCGCGCCTGACGCGCGACAGGAGACATCATGCGAACCCGCATACTCCCCCTCTTTCTCTTCCTTCTCTCCGTCTCCCTTCTGCCGAACCTTTCCGGCTGCGCGCAGATGAAGGGCGCCTACAAGGAAACCAAGACGTTCTATCATACGCACATCAACCGCCCCTCCACGCTGGACACGGAAAGCCGCACCGTTCTGGAAAAGTCCCAGCGCGATCTTGTGCAGAGCATCATGCCCATCGACGAAGAGCTGACGAAGCTGGAAAAGGCGCTCGACGCCCTGGCCACGCCGCCCGACGCCGAAGGTGCGGCCAGCCTTCTGCGCCGCTTCCCGTGGCTGTCCGGCCTCGCCATGGTCGCCCCCGACGGCACTCTCGGCGCATCCATCCCGCCCACGCCCATAAAGCAGCTCGACTACACGCCGCTTCTCGAGCTCGCGCCCAAGGCCCTGCCCCGCGATCTGCGCGCCTCCATACAGGACACTCCCCTTGGACCGGAAATTCTTCTCGCCCGTCCCTTCCTGCAGGAAGACCGTCTTCAGCTGCTGCTCGTAGCCAGCTTCGACTTCCGTGCGCTGCTGCCCTACGCCTCCTCTCCGGGCGACTTCATCGTGCGTTCCGGCGACGTTCTCATATGGAGCGGCGACATGGATTATTCCGCGACGCCTCTCGCTTCCATCAACTGGACGGAATATCTCAAGGAACATTCCGACGGTATTTTGAGCAACGAGAACGGTTCCATGATGTGGATTTCCCGCTATATAGGTGGAAAGCCTGTAGTTTTCGCCGCGCCGACGCGCTGATGTTTGCTATGCGATGATTTCGATTCACATATTGAGCCTTATTGCACATTCATCCTTGTTTATGGTATAGGTACTGCCAAGTAACAGAAGCTCCGACTCTTGCGCAGAGCCTATGAACGATGCGACAGACCGGAGCCGACACCAAGGAGCCTGGATATGTCTGAAGTCACTGCAATTGAACACCTTATCGCATCACAACGCAGATGGTCGCCTCACGCGACGGGCCAGTTCACCTCGCTGATGCACGACCTTATTCTTTCGGCCAAGATTATTTCCAGAAACGTCAACCAGGCCGGTCTGGTCGACATTCTGGGCGCGACCGGTGCCGTCAATGTGCAGGGCGAACAGGTGCAGAAACTCGACACCTTCGCCAACAACACGCTGGTTTACAGAATGCAGAGCTCGGGCGCCGTGTGCGCCGTGGGTTCCGAAGAAATGGCCGAACCCTTCTTCGTGCCCGAAAACGAGCCCCACGGCCACTACGTCATCTTCTTCGATCCGCTCGACGGCTCCTCGAACATCGACGTGGGTGTGAGCATCGGCACCATCTTTTCCATCTACCGCCGCTCCGACACCCAGAACTACTGGGAACTCAACGCCGAGGCCCTCATGCGTCCCGGCATCGAACAGGTGGCTGCCGGCTACTTCCTCTACGGCTCCTCGACCATGCTCGTGTACTCCACCGGGCACGGCGTCAACGGCTTCACTCTGGACTCCTCCATCGGCGAATTTCTGCTCACGCATCCCAACATCCAGATTCCGCGCGTGGGCAAGTACTATTCCGCCAACCACGGCTATTACAACTACTGGGACGAAGCCACGCAGAAGGCCGTTCATGCCTTCTCCCGTCCCGAAGGCATGCCTCCCCGTTCCACCCGCTACGTGGGTTCTCTCGTCGCCGATTTCCATCGCACCCTGCTCAAGGGCGGCATCTTCTTCTACACCGAGGACCTCAAGCATCCGAACGGCAAGCTGCGCCTGATGTACGAAGCCGCGCCCATGGCCTTCCTTGCCGAACAGGCCGGAGGCAAGGCCACGGACGGCAGAATGCGCATTCTCGAAAAGGTGCCTACCGCCATCCATGAGCGCACGCCCCTCATCATCGGTTCCGCCGACGATGTGGATCAGGTTCTTGAAGTCTACCGGGAGAACGGCAAGGTCTAGCCTCCGCGTCCCGGCAACCGTCATCAAGCCGCGCGCCGGTCTTTCCGGCGCGCGGCCTGTTCTTCCCTGAAGTCTCCGCCTTCTCGCATGATCCGGGCCGAACTCCCGCGCGACGGCGCGCCGAAAACGGCCCCACCTCCCTTCCCCTTCACGGCGGCAGACCGCCAAACCCTTTCGGATGAAACATGCTGGTTCTGGGAATAGAAAGCTCTTGTGATGAAACCGCCCTTGCGCTTGTGGACGACAACGGCGTCCGCGCCTCCGTCATCTCCAGTCAGGCCGACATCCACGCCCTTTTCGGAGGCGTCGTGCCGGAACTGGCCTCGCGCGAACACGCCCGTCTCATCGGCCCCCTGCTCGACAGTCTGCTGCGTCAGGCCGATCTCGGCAGCGATCCGTGGAAGGCCATAGACCGCATCGCCGTCACGCGCGGACCCGGACTCATGGGAAGCCTGCTCGTGGGCGTGGCCTTTGCCAAGTCCCTGGCCATGGCCCACGACATTCCCCTCATCGGCATCGATCACCTTCAGGGGCATCTGCTCGCCGCGCAGATTGAAAACGACATTCTCTGGCCCGCGCTCGGCGTGCTCATTTCCGGCGGACACACCCACCTGTACCGCATGGACGGCCCGGTGGACATGACCGTGCTCGGAAAGACCATCGACGACGCCGCGGGCGAAGCCTGCGACAAGTTCGCCAAGGCCGCGGGCCTGCCCTATCCCGGCGGCGCCCTGCTCGACGCCCTCGGGAAAAAAGGCACGGCCGATCCGCATCTTTTCCCCCGCCCCTACACCCACAACGACAATCTCGACTTCAGCTTCAGCGGGCTCAAGACCGCGGGCGCGCTCTGGCTCTCGGAACATCCCGAAGCACGCTTCCCCGCAGGCGACACCCCCGCCAGAGAACGACTGAACCTCGCCTCGCAGACGCTGTGCGACGCGGCGGCCTCCTACCTGCTCGCCATAGCGGAAACCCTTGTCATCAAGGCCTCCCGCGCCATGGAGCTCTTCCGCCCCGAGAGCATCGTGGTGGCCGGAGGCGTGGCCGCCAACAGCGTGGTGCGCCGCGAGTTTGCCAAGCTTGCCGAAAAGCGCGGCATTCCGCTCTTCATTCCCTCCCTTTCCCTGTGCGGCGACAACGCCGTCATGATAGCCAAGGCAGGGTGGTACATGGCAAAGGCCAAAAGAGCGCACGATCTTTCCCTTTCGGCCATCCCCCGCGGACAGGTCATCCCGCAGGACTGGAAAACGCTTTGAGCTTCTCCGCCTTGACAGCGGCATACCCTGTACCTACAATCATTCCGCATCATTTTTTTTCGTGATAGGACAAAGATGCGCCGGAGGCTTCTCCGGAGTTCACCATAATCCATGTTTAAGGAGTTCAACCAATGTCCACCGCAGTTACTGATGCCACCTTTGAAAGCGTCGTCATCAAATCCTCCATTCCGGTTCTCGTTGACTTCTGGGCTCCCTGGTGCGGTCCCTGCCGCGGCATCGGCCCCATCGTGGAAGAACTGGCTGCCGACTATGAAGGCCGCGTCCTCGTGTGCAAGGTGAACGTGGATGAAAATCCCCGCGTTCCCAGCATGTTCGGCATCCGTGCCATTCCCACTCTCATCGTCTTCAAGGACGGCGAAGTCGTCGATCAGGTGACCGGAGCCGTGGCCAAGTCCCACCTCGTGGGCATGATAGAAAAGGCTCTGTAATGCTGTACGATGCCGTAGTCATCGGCGCAGGGCCTGCGGGCATTACCGCGGCCCTGTATCTTGTCCGCTCCGGAGTCAGCGTTGCGCTCGTCGAAAACGCCGCCCCGGGCGGACAGATACTCAGCACCGCCGAAATCGAAAACTATCCGGGCTTTCCCAAAAGCATCAAGGGCTGGGAACTGGCCGACCTTTTTGACGCCCACCTCGCGGGATATCCCGTCGAGCGCGTGCGCGGACAGGTGCTCTCGGTGGAAAAGGCCGACGGAAACCTCTTCCGTCTCTCCCTTGATGAGGGAAGAGAACTGAAGGCCAAGGCCGTGGTGGCCTGCACCGGTGCTCATCACCGCAAGCTCGGCGCTCCCGGCGAAGACGCCTTCAGCGGCAAGGGCGTGTCCTACTGCGCCGTGTGCGACGGCAACTTCTACCGCGGACGCGACGTCGCCGTGGTGGGCGGCGGCAACTCCGCCCTGGAAGAAGCCCTCTACCTCTCGCGCATCGTCAACAAGGTCTATCTCATTCACCGCCGCGACGCCTTCCGCGGAGCGATGGTCTACCAGAACAAGATCCGTGAAGCGACCAACATCGAGCTTGTGACGAGCAGCGTCGTGGACGAGATCCGCGGCGGCGCCGCGGGCATGGATTCGGTGGCCGTGCGCAACGTGAAGAGCGGGGAAACCCGCGTCATTCCCGTAGAAGGCATTTTCATCTATGTGGGCATGGAGCCGGTCAGCGGCTATCTTCCCGAAGGGATCAACCGCAACGCCGCGGGCTTCGTGCTGACGGACGCCGAAATGTGCACCGACATTCCCGGCATCTTCGCCGCAGGCGACCTACGCGCCAAGCGCTGCCGCCAGGTCAGCAGCGCCGTGGGCGACGGAGCCACGGCGGCAACGGCGGCTTCCTCTTATCTGGAGCAATGGAATGCGTAAACTGCTTCTTATGGGAATGCTTGCCTGCACCATCTTCCTGAGCGGCTGTTCCCTGGTAGACGAATACTTCCTGCCCCCGGCCGACGACACGGTTCAGGAAATATTCGAGGCCGGGGGCGACGCCATGCGCGAAAAGAACTACGCGCAGGCCATTGTCTACTATACCCGCATCAAGGATGAATATCCCTTCAGCCCCTATGTCATAGAGTCTGAACTGGCGCTGGCCGACGCTCATTTCCTTGACGGCGAATATCTGCTCGCGGCAGACGCCTACAAGGACTTCGAGACGCTGCATCCCCGCCATGAAGCCATCCCCTATGTGCTTTATCAGACCGGCATGTCTCTGAAGAATTCCTACACCTCCATCGATCACTCGGCCACGCCCGTGAACGAGGCGCTGGAATACTTCACCAGACTCCAGCAGGAATACCCCGACACGGACTACGGCAAGAACGCCGCCGAGCAAATCGCCGCTTGCCGCAAGACGCTGGCGCAGCG
>NZ_CAJJIC010000038.1 GCF_905187505.1 uncultured Mailhella sp. | reverse complement strand
GTCACGGTGAGGCGGTTCGTGGAATCGCCGCAGCCGGGAGTGGTCCAGCCGTAGGCAAAAGGCATGCCTATGAGATGGACCGTCTTGCCCATGATGGTGAAGGGCCGCAGCCGTATGGTGACCATGGCTATGGCTTCCACCTGTCCGCGGACGCTTTCGATGATGACGCCGTCACCGTTCTTGATGCCCTTTTCCCTGGCAAGTTCCTGGCTCATTTCCACATAGAGCTGAGGCTCGGCCTCAAGCAGATTGGGCACGTTGCGGGTTTCGCCGCCGCCGCACCAGTGTTCCGTCATGCTGTAGGTGGTAAGCACGATGGGGTAGCGCGGGTCGGCCGGAGCCGCGAACTTGTCGAACTCGCTTTCATGGAACTTGAAGCAGGGCGAGGTCAGCTGACTGGAGAAGGGATGCGAGGCCACAGGCGACTCGGCGGGCTCGTAGTGCTCGGGGAAGGGGCCGTCAAGACGTCCCGGTCCGAAGAGCTGACCCGCACCGTCGGTGTTCATGATGAAGGGCAGACGCCCGTTCTTCTCGTCGGCCATGGGCGGCCACGGACCGTCGGGCACGTCGCCCACCCATGCGCCGTCCTTCCACTCGATGACCGCCTTGTCGGGATTCCAGGGCTTGCCCTGAAGGTCCACGGACGCGCGGTTGTAGAGAATGCGACGGTTGATGGGCCAGCACCACGACCAGTTGGGGTAGATGCCGATCTTTGCCTGCATCTCCGTCTGACTGGGATCGCGACGCTTGGACTTGTTGCCTTCCTCTTCCGTCCAGCTGCCCGTATACAGCCAGTTGAGCGAAGAGGTGGAGCCGTCGGCCTGAAGGTTGCCGAAGGCAGGCACGAGCTGTCCGCGCTTGTAGGTCTTGCCGTTGACGACGGTGTCCTTCCAGAAGAAGCCGTTGATGCGCTTCGCCCAGTCGGAGGCATCGAACTTGTCCGCCCAGTTGAGCTTGAGAAGAGGATCGGGGAAGACGCCGCCTTCCTTCCGGTACAGTTCTCTTATGGTGTTGATGAGCGGCACGTAGATGTCGCCGAAGCAGCGGGCTGCGCCCGCAGGCTCCACGGCCTTGTCGAACCACTGCAGCCAGCGGCCGCTGTTGCTGATGGTTCCTTCCTTTTCCACACGGTGCGCGGAGGGCAGCAGGAAGACTTCCGTCTTCTTGCTGGACGGGTCCGCACCCGGGCGGTGCCAGTTGTCCGAGGTTTCGGAGTTATGAATTTCCGCCACCACCAGCCAGTCCAGATGGTCCAGAGCGGCGCGCATCTTGTTGGTGTTAGGGAAACTGTTCATGGGGTTCACGCCGAAAATGAAGCCGCCGCGCATCTTGTCGTTCAGCATGCGGTCCATGGCGTACATGTAGGAATAGTCCTCGCCGTCCTCGCACTTGGGCAGCCAGCCGTAGCAGAAATCATTTTCCGCCGTGGCGGCGTCGCCGAACCAGCCCTTGAGCAGACTGGTCACGTACTTGGGGCGGTTGCTCCACCAGTTGGCGCTGTTGGCGATGTGCGTGACGGGGGTGTTGGCCTTGTTGTATTCCTCCAGAGTCTGCCACTGCGCGAGAGGCGCGTTGTGATAGCCCGGCAGGTTGTGGTACAGCAGCGCATGGTCCGTGGAACCCTGCACGTTGGGTTCGCCGCGCAGAGCATTGATGCCGCCGCCGGCCACGCCGATGTTGCCGAGCAGAAGCTGAATGATGGCCGAGGCACGGATGTTCTGCACGCCCACCGTGTGCTGAGTCCAGCCGATGGCGTACAGAATGGTGCCGGCCTTGTCCGGCTTTCCAGTGGCACAGAAGATCTTGTAGACCTTCATGAGGTTTTCTTCAGATACGCCCGTGATCTTGGAGACGTTCTCCAGAGTGTAGCGGGAGTAGTGCTTTGCCATGACGTTGAATACGCAGCGTTCGTCCTTGAGCGTGAAGTCGCGCACGGGTGCTCCCTGCTCGTCGCGCTTGAAGGCCCAGGAAGAACGGTCGTATGTCCTCTTCTTGGCGTCGTAGCCGCTGAAGAGTCCGTCGTTGAAGTCATACGAATCGGCCAGCACATAGGTCGCGTTGGTGTAGTTCACCACATAGTCCTTGAACCAGCTTCCCGACTCGATGATGTAGTTGATCATGCCTCCGAGGAAGGCAATGTCCGTACCGGAGCGGATCGGCACATGGAAATCGCACCGTGCCGACGTGCGGGAGAACTTGGGGTCGACATGCATGACGGCCGCCCCGGCGTCCTTGGCCCGCATGATCCACTTGAAGGATACGGGATGATGTTCTGCAGCATTGCTGCCCATAATCAGGATGGCATCAGAGTTCTTGATGTCGATCCAGTGATTCGTCATAGCCCCACGTCCGAACGACTCTGCCAGAGCCGGTACAGTCGGGCTGTGTCAGACACGCGCCTGGTGGTCGATATGGACGACCCCCAGGCTGCGCATCGCCTGATGAATGACGGCGCACTCTTCGTTTGAGGCATGAGAGGTGCCCATGCAAAACACGGACTCAAGCCTGTTGACGGTCTGCCCCTTGGCGTTCTTCACGATGAAGTCGTTGTCGCGGGCGGTCTTCACGCGGCGGGCGATCTGTTCGAGCGTCCAGTCCCAGTCCTTTTCCACCCACTTGTCGCTGTAGGGGGCGCGGTACATGGGCTTGGTAAGCCGGTGTTCGCCGGTATACATGGAGAGAAGCGCCGCGCCCTTGGCGCAGAGGCTGCCCTCGTTGACGGGAAAGTCGGGATCGCCTTCCGTGGAAATGAGCTTGCCGTCCTTCACATACGCGATGACCTGGCAGCAGACGGCGCAGAAGGGGCACACGGTGGTGACTTCCTTCGCGCCTTCAATTTTCAGAGACGTGGCGTAGGCCTTCGCCTCCTTCAGATCAAATCCAAAATGGGCGAGCGAAAGGCACATGGCCCCCGCGCCGACCATTTTCAGAAAGCTTCTACGTGTGTACGCCATGAATGAAGCTCCTTAGTGTAGTTAATGGAAAAACTTGATAGTTTCATGAGTTACACGCATGTCCCCGATTCGGGAGCAAGGTACATACATGTTTCTTTCTGCTATAACCTATTTCTGGTCCCATGTCTATTTTCGTGACAATAAAAACTTGTTCGAGAAGCGCGAAATCATGTATGAAAAGCGGAAATTAAGGGGAAAAGGAGGAGGATTGCCGGGATGTCGTCACGCCTGGAAAGAATCCGTGATGCGGAAAAAGAGGGGGGCTTTTTCGTTTTTCAGAAAGGGGACGGCTGCTGGCTTTACCGAGAAGCCGGGCGTGAGTCTTTTTTGCACGTGTTGCCGTGCCGATCCTCCCGGCCCGTTGACGGCAAAAGCGTATGACGGCGTCCACGGCTTGGGGAAGGTCTTTTCCAAGACTTCCCGTATCGGTTCGGCAAGGTGTCCGGCATGCAGGGATGAGCTGCTTCCCGTGTCCCGGCTTGCCTGCGGTCCATGCGGGGGCGATAGAAGCCCTGAGTGCGAGTGTGCCGCTTTTCAGAAAAGCGCAGGTATGAGAAGAAGAGAAGGCGTGTCGAAGCATTGCGGAACGCGAAGGCGGACGCCGGCGGCACGGATATGGGAAGATGCGCATCTTCCGCGGAAAGCGGTGATCTTAGCAGGAGATGCGCAGAGGATTTAAACAAAAAATCCCGGGATGACGCATCCCGGGACCATTGTTTTTCTGGTAGCAAGGGGGAGATTTGAACTCTCGACACTACGGGTATGAACCGTATGCTCTAACCAACTGAGCTACCTTGCCATCGAGAAGAGACAATATACGTTGTTCTCAGATTAGTCAAGCGAATTAAACGCGTCCATGAGAAAAGGCAGAACCTGCTTCTTGCGGCTCATCATGCCGGGCATCCAGTGTTCGGCCAGAGCGTCGGCCCAGGGCGTGTCGGGAGCGCTTTCGTGTTCGTGATAGTCGGAACTGTCCTCTTTGGCATAGGCCGGAGCCACGTTGCGGACCTTGGGCATTCTGTAGGTGTCGAGACGGACGTTGAACGCCTTTTCCGTGACGGACAGATCGCGGGAGGCCACAAGCATCTGCGAGCCTTCCTTCATGATGTCGGTGGCGAGGAACATGACGGTGTGGCAGCCGTGTTCTTCCATGAGCTTGCGGGCGGCCCGGAACAGGTCGGCCTTGATGGGGTCGATCATGCCGGCGTCCATGAGCTCGAGCTGACCTATGCCGACTTTGCGTCCGTTGATGTCGAATTCCTTGTAGTCCCGCTGGAAAAGATTGTCGGCGGAATCGTGCAGATCGGATTTGGCGCGGAACATTTCCATGCCGAGTTCCATGATGTCGTCCACGCCAGCGATTTCCGCAAGCTCCGCCGCGGCACGGCGGTCGGCGTCGGTGGTGGTGGGAGAGCGGAAGAGCACGGTGTCGGACAGAATGGCGCAGAGCATGCCGCCGGCAAGATAGGTGGGAACGTAGCCGCCGTAGAAGTCGTACATGTTCTTCAGAATGGTGTTGCTGCAGCCAACGGGCCATACCCACATTTCCAGAGGGGCGGCCGTGGTCACGTCGCCGAGCTTGTGGTGATCCACGACGGAGACGACGGTGCTGCTGTCGAAGCCCTGCGGAGCCTGGGCGAGATCGGAAAAGTCCACCAGACTCACCTGACGGCCGGCAACGCTTTCCATGATGCGCGGAGGCTTGATGTTGAAGCGCTGCATGACGAAGTTGGTTTCGGGGCTGGTGCTGCCCTGAATTTTGGGGCTGGAGGGCATGCCTCTCTGATTCTGCAGTTCCGCCAGCGCAATGGCGGCGATGACGGAGTCGGTATCGGGATTCTTGTGGCCGAATACCTGAATGCGTTGAGGACGGGAAGGGGAAGCCATGGGAAAACTCCGAATGGGGATGATGGGCGTGTGATGCGTCTCGGCGCAGCAGAAAACGATGCGCCGAGCTTGATAAGGCATAAAAAAAAGTCCAAGAAAAATCCTGGACTTTCTTATTGTTATGGTAGCAAGGGGGAGATTTGAACTCTCGACACTACGGGTATGAACCGTATGCTCTAACCAACTGAGCTACCTTGCCGTGACCCCGGAATCATCCGGCGCAGGAATGTACTTATAGAAAACATTCGCCCTTGGCAAGCATTTTTTTGGCCTTTGGGCAAATTTTTTCAGCGTACCATGAAGAAGTAGACCGGAACGGCCAGGACAAGACGATAGATTGCAAACGGTTTCAAGGTGTTGCGGCCGAGAATGGAAATGAAGATGCGTATGGCCGCGATGGCGGAGAGAAAGGCGACTGCGGAACCGACGATGAAGAAGGGAACGTCGGCGGCCGAAAACAGCGACAGGGATTTCAGCAGATCGTAGCCGGCGGCTCCGATGATGATGGGCACGGCCGCAATGAAGGAGTACTCCGCGGCCACTTCGCGCCGTACGCCAAGAATCATGCCGCCCATGAGCGTGGACGCGGACCGGGAAAAGCCCGGCCACAGGGCAAGGCACTGGAAGCAGCCTATGCCGAAGGCCTGCGCGGCCGAGAGCTGATCAAGAGACTGCACCGGCATGCGATCCTGACGATGGGCGACCATGTGTTCCACCGCCAGCATGAGCAGGGCGCCGCACACGAGGGCGGCGGTCACCGTGGCCGGGGTGAACAGGGATTTGATGAAGCCGTGCAGAAGAAGGCCCAGCACGGAGGCGGGCAGGCTGGTGAGGACAAGAAGCATGATGCCGCGAATACCGGAAAAGGCCCCGGAGCGTTCCGTCGGAAACAGAAGTCCGAAGAAGCGCTTCCAGTAGAGCACGAGCACGGCCAGTATGGCTCCTACCTGAATTACCACCTCGAAAGTGGAGGCCTTCGAGCCGGAGAAGCCCAGGAGATCGGAGGCGATGACGAGGTGACCGGAGGAGGAGATGGGAAGGAACTCGGTGAGTCCTTCCACGAGGCCGAGCATGCCGGCGGTGAGGAGGGAGTCCATGGCGTCAGCTCCTGTTCGTGCCGCTGGAAACGGCCCGTTCGACGAAGGTAAGGGTTTCCGTGTAGAAATTTTCGGATGAGCCGTAGGTGTAGGGAGTAAGCACTCTTGTGCGGTTGGCGCCGACCATGAGGCCGACAATGACCTGCGCCGTGCTTGCGGGCGTGAGCTGCGTGACCGTGCCGTCGGCCACGCCCCTTTGAAGCTGCACTTCAAGCAGATGGTGCACTTCCGCAAATTTGCGGAGCATGATTTCTCTGTCGTCGCTGGCCTTCATGTCGCTGTAGGGAGAGCAGCGCACGAGCACGAGCCAGTTGGTGTGGGGATCGACGGAGAATTCGAGATAGGCGCGGCAGAAGGAGAGCACGCCGGAAAGTCCGTCCGGCGTTCCTTCCGTGGCGGAGCGAAGAACGCGCAGAAAATGTTCGAGGACGTCCATGCCGGCGGCAAAGAACAGCTTTTCCTTGTTGCCGTAATGATGGGTGAGAAGTCCCAGCGCGACGCCCGCCCTGTCGGAGATTTTCTTGAACGTGGTTTCGGCAAAACCGTATTCGCCGAACAGTTCCTTGGCTGCCTGCAGCAGGGCTTCCTTTTTCGTGATGGTTTTCATGTTCATTGTCTTGACTGTGTCCGCCATGGACGGTACGCCTCGGCCTTGCGAAGGCCTCGGCCGTGAAAAAGGTGACGCTCCTCCGTGGACGTTTTTCTGCGCCTGATCTTCGGAAATGTCCGCGGCCGGAGCATGTTTCTGACGGCTTCAGGTTTGCCTCATTGCAGGGATAAAGGCAAGCCGTTTGTTTGCTCAAACAGGCAGAGGGCAGGGCACGCTCTCTAAAACTGGACATCGCCGCCGATCCCCAGTACCCTTGAAGGGATGTCGGAATGTTCCGCGTCTCTCATCATGGAGGATTCATGGCCCGCTGCCTGGCTGTCGTTGCAATTGTCTTATGGTTCGCTCTGCTGTCTCCCTATCCCACGAGCGCCTTTGTTGCGGCCGTCACCGCGGCGCTTACGCTGCCCGTGTATCGGTGGCTGCGTGCGAGAATGTCCAAGACCGGAACCATCGTCTGCTTTTCGGTGGGACTTGTGGTCTGCGTGGTCACGCCCATCAGCATCGTCATAGGCATGGTCGTGCCGCAGGCGCTGGAAGGGGCCAGACGCCTCAGCGCCTGGTGGCAGGACGGGCATCCCATACCTCCCGCCATTTCCTACTATCTCGGAGAGGGATACAGAATTTTTGTGGAGAACGTTCCCAACGCTCAGGAATATCTCGACAAGCTTGAGAGCGATTTCAATGCCGTGGTCAACACGGTGATCAAGAACGTTCTTTCCAAAGGACTGAATCTCGCCGGCGACACCATGGGCATGGTATGGGCCATTTTTCTTTTTATCGTGTTCACCTGTCTCATCGTCGTGTACGCTCCCGCCATCCGCCGGGTCGTGCTTCAGGTGTTTCCCCGGCATGACGACATGGTGGATCGCTTTGTCGCCGTGCTGCACAATGCGAGCCGTTCCGTCTTCATCAGCATCGTGTTCGTGCCCATCATTCAGGGAACGCTCACCGGCATCGGTCTGCGCTTCCTCAATGTTCCCGATCCTGCGTTCTGGGGACTTCTTGCCGTGTTCTCTGCGGTCATTCCGCTCGCCGGAACGGCCATAGTATGGCTTCCCATAACCATATACCTGTGGGCCACGCAGTCTCTCGGTTCTGCGCTCATGCTGCTGGCCTGGGGCAGCATCGTGGTTTCCGGGTCCGACAATCTGCTGCGCCCGTACTTTCTCAAGACGGGCATCGAAGTTTCCATGGTGGTGCTTCTTCTTTCCATCGTGTGCAGCCTTGCCGTATTCGGAGCGGTGGGCATCATTGCCGGACCCGTCATGGTGGCGCTGGCCAGGCAGTGCATGGTGGAAAGCGAGCTGCTTTCCCGAAAGCGCGACGGCATGATGTGAACGCTCCCGGCAGCATGCTGCCGGCCTTTTTTCAGCCTGCAACAAACGGAGTCAGAATAATGGCCATGCTCAATGCGAAATACATTGCCGAACTGGAAGAATACCTGAAGTCCGGCAATCTTGAGGAAGATTTCAAGTGGTCGGTGGAGGAACGCCGCGGAGAAATTCTGGAGTTTCTGGAAAAGCTCATGGACCTCGGCGAGCTTGCGGATGAAACCGCCACGCACATCATTTTCAAGGGACAGCTCGGCGCGCTCATGGGCATGCCCGGAGAAAAGGCGGAGCCAGAAGCACCGACTCCCGCCGTGGAGCAGGGCGCTTCCATGGAACTGCCCCGCAGCTAGCCGTCGGCCGTTCTTTTCCGTCTCCCCGTCGTCATGCCAGGACGCGGGAGGCGGCCTTTTATCCATCCATTGTCGTGATGCCGCCGTGCCTTCAGCAAAAGAAGGTTCGGTGCTCTTTGCGTTCGTTTTCTGTCTGCTGGTGGGAAATTCCTTTGTTTCAGTTCACCGGATGTTTTTGAAACAGGGAAAACGGGCCGCCTTTTCTGCTGCAGAACGCTGTGTGGCGGAGAGCATTTTCGGGAATGACGCGGGAAAAGCGATCGTACGGACGCTGTCGCTTCCCCGCGATTGTCTGAAAAGGCATGATGTGCGTGTCGGCGAACGCGCACAAGCCGTGAAAGGAATGTCGTCGATCAGAGGAAGCGTTTTTTCTCGTGCATGACGTGTGCGGGCCGGTTCGTCTGATGACGGATAGTGGGCGAGGCAAACGTTTCTGCCTCGAGAACGGAGATGCTGGGGAATTGGTCGCCTGCTCTGGCAAGGAAGGAAAGGGAGGTGCGCGGCCGGGCCTCAGAGGGAGGCGTTCCGCACAAGAATGCCGCAGAACGCTCCGCCGAGCAGAGTATGGCGGGAAAGCACGGAAAAACGTTTTCTCTCCTGGTAAAGAATGCCTTCCATGCCGCCCTGTTTCTCCAGCACGCAGCACGACACGGCATGTCGGAGTGGAGCAAAAAGCAGGACGGACGGCCATTCCAGATTGCGTTCCGGCGTCTTGAAGTCAAAAAAGAACGTGTGCCCGGCTTCGGTGCAGAGTCGGGAAAAAAGGCGCTGCTGCTCCGAACCGTCGAGAAGGCTCAGGGCAAAGCCGCAGACGGCCAGAACTTTGTTTCGTTCGGGCGGAAGAACCGGATCGTCGGAAGGGCGTCGGTAAGCGGATGACCTGCATGAAAGAGGTACGGGGCCGAAGTCCGTAGCGTCATGCGCACCAAGACGGCGGGCGGCCTCCTCCGCGAAGGGACGCCCGCATTCTGCGAGCCGCGACAGAAGAAGGGCGGCAGAACGTAACGGCATCAGTCGTCTGTTTCCTGGTAGGTGGCCGACTGCACGGGGGTTTCTCCCACCGTCATGCTGTGCATGCGCACCGGCAGGGAGGCGAGACGTTCCCTCATCCTGACGTACAGATAACGGGCAAGATTTTCCGACGAGGGATTGATGACGTCAAACGGCGGCAGTTCGTTGAGATACTTGTGATCGATGGTCGCAAGCTCCGCCCGCAGCTCTTTTTTCAGCGAGGTGAAGTCCGCCACGAGTTCGGTGTCGGGAGTGAGGGTTTCACCTTCCACGACCATTTCCACAAGATAGTTGTGACCGTGCAGATCTTCGCACTTGCCCTGATAGTGACGCAGCGCGTGAGCGGCAGCAAAGTCGCCGCGTATGGTGAGTCTCCATATGGCTTTCTTCATGATGTCTCCTTGCTCTTGAGTGGATGGCGGGCAGTCCTGCACGGTGTCGGTCTTTCCTGCGTTCCCTGATGTCGTCCGAGAAACATGAGAAGGCTCCGTAGCCGGGCTGCGGACACAACACACGATTTTCCGGGAGCAGATACCCTTCATGCTTCCGGCGCGTCCGGCATGCGTCGGGCGGGAAGAGAACGGAAATGCATCCGGGGGGCGCCTAAGGTACGGCCGGATCTCTTCTCCGGTTCACCGGACGGAGATCCGACCGCCTTTTATTGTCTGAGAGCCAGCCGCGCCTTGGCCCAGGCGTCCATGTCCTTGTTGAGCTGGGGGCTGGCCTGCACTCTCCAGCGCGGACCGAGCTCCATGATGCAGCTGCGGTTGTTGAGTTCGAACTGAATCTGCACGGAGGAGGTTCCCTTGTGTTTTTCCAGGATGGCCTTGAACTCCGCAATGTCGGCGTCTCCCGTGCAGGTGACGGGGTAGGGGAAGAGCACCGGATGGTCGCTGTTCATGCAGGCTTCGAGCAGCGGGCGTGCCGAGTCGCACAGCAGCTTGATTTCCCTGGCGGCGTTTTCTTCGTCATCATCGTCGTCGTAGTCGTCGTCATCTCTGGCGTCCACGGTGCCCACAAGTTCTATGAGAGGCCGTTCCGCGTGCAGCGTTTCCTTGATGGCTGCGTAGGTCTTGGGGAAGATGGTGACTTCGGCATGCCCCGTCAGATCCTCCACCTGCACGAAGGCCATCTTGTCGCCCTTTCTGGTGATGAACTCCTTGAGCCCGGTCACGAGAACGCCCGTCTTTACGGAGCCCTTGCCGAGTTCGCTGATTTCCTCGAGCGTGAGCAGACCGAGTCTCTGCATGTCGCGACGGAAGGGCTGAAGCGGATGGCTGGTCAGGTAAAAGCCCAGAGAGTCCTTTTCAAAGGTCAGCTTCTGGTCGTCGTCCCATTCCGGAGTGTCCTGTTCCTCGCAGGGGAAGCCTATGCCGGGCATGGGGGTCGCCTCCACGGAAGGCGAGAAGGCCAGAAGGGAAATCTGGGCCGAGTTCTTCTCCTTCTGCTTTTTCTGTGCTCTGGCCACCACGTTGTCGAGACTGGCCAGCATGCCCGCACGGCTTACGCCGAAGCAGTCGCAGGCCCCGCCCTTGATGAGGCTTTCAAGAACGCGCTTGGTCACCTTTCGCAGATTCACGCGCGTGCAAAGATCGAGCAGCGATTTGTAGGGGCCTTCCTCCTCCCGGGAACGGACGATCTCGTTGATGGCTTCGTCGCCGACGTTCTTCACGCCGCCGAGACCGTAGACGATGGAAGCTCCGCTCGGGGTGAAGGAGCGCAGGCTTATCTGCACGTTGGGCGGCAGAACGTCGATGTTCATGTCGCGGCAGGCGGCAATGTAGTTGAGGATCTTGTCCTGGTTGCCTATTTCCGAGGAAAGGAGGGCGGCCATGAACTCGACCTTGAAGTAATACTTCAGGAATGCCGTTACATAAGTAATGTAGGCATAGGCTGCGGAATGCGCCTTGTTGAAGCCGTATTCCGCGAATTTTTCCATAAGGTCGAAAATTTCGTTGGCCTTTTCCTTGGCGACGCCGCGTTCGGACGCTCCCTTGAGGAAAATGTCGCGCTGCTTGGCCATTTCCTCGGCCTTTTTCTTGCCCATGGCCCGTCGCAGAAGGTCTGCTCCGCCGAGCGTGTACTTGGCGGTGATCTGCGCGATCTGCATGACCTGTTCCTGATAGACGATGACGCCGTAGGTGTCCTTCAGGCAGGATTCAAGTTCCGGCAGAGGGTAGGAAACCTCGATTTCTCCGTGCTTGCGTTTGATGAATTCGTCGACCATGCCCGAGTTGAGCGGGCCGGGACGGTACAGGGCGAGCATAGCCACAAGATCTTCAAAGCCGGAGGGCTTGAGCATGCGCAGGTATTTGCGCATGCCTGTGCTTTCCAGCTGAAACACGCCGTCGGTATCGCCGCGGGACAGAAGATCGTACACGTTCTGATCATCCGTGGACAGATTTTCCATGTCCGGGGCTTCCTTGCCCTGCTGGAGAATGTTCTTCACCGCGTTGGAAATGACGGTCATGGTGCGCAGCCCGAGGAAGTCGAACTTCACAAGGCCGACCTTCTCCACGAATTTCATGTCGAATGCGGCGATCTGTTCGCCCTTTCGTCCGGCAAAGAGCGGAAGATATTCTTCCATGGGCCTGTCGGACACCACCACGCCAGCGGCATGGGTGGAGGCGTGGCGCGTCAGGCCTTCCAGACGAAGGGAAATGTCGATGAGCTTTCTGACTTCCGGCTTCGTCTTGTACTCGTCCGCCAGCTCGGGCACCGTGTCGAGCGCTTTTTGGAGCGTCATCTTGAGATCGGCGGGAATCATCTTGGCGATGCGCGTCGTCTCATTGAACGGGATGCCCATGGCGCGGCCTACGTCCTTGACCACGGCCTTGGCCTTCATCTTTCCGAAGGCCGCGATCTGCGACACCTTGTCCTTGCCGTATTTCCGGGTGACGTACTCGAGCACTTCAAGGCGCCTGTCTTCGCAGAAGTCCACGTCGATATCGGGCATGCTGACGCGTTCGACGTTGAGGAAGCGTTCAAAGAAGAGCTTGTTGGGCAGAGGGTCGATGGATGTGATGCGAAGTGCCCACGCCGCCACGGAACCGGCGGCTGAGCCGCGGCCCGGACCTACGGGAATGCCGTTGTTCTTGGCCCAGTTGATGTAGTCCTGCACGATGAGGAAATAGCCGGGAAAGCCCATGTCGCAGATGACCTTGAGCTCCATTTCCAGCCTGTCCCGGTATTCCTGCGGATTGATGGTATCCTTGTGAGGATGCTTTTCCAGGCGCTTTTCCAGACCTTCCCTGGCCATGCGGCAGAATTCGTCTGCCAGAGTGACGCCTTCGGGCAGATCGTAGACGGGGAAATGGTAGGGCGGCGCATGAAGCTGAATTTCAAGATGGCAGCACTGATCCGCGATCTTGAGCGTGTTTTCCATGGCGTCGCGGGGAATGCCCTCCAGCCCGGCGAGCATTTCCTCTTCCGACTTGTAGTAGAGGTCCCGGGCTTCGAAGCGGAAGCGCTTGGGATCGTCCACCTTTGCCTGCGTCTGTATGCAGAGCAGAATGTCGTGGGCCTCCACGTCGTCGGCGTTGAGGTAATGGCAGTCGTTGGTGGCGACGAGGGGCAGCTTCGTGGCTTCGGCAAGCTTCAGAATGCCTTCGTTGACTCTGGCCTGCTCGGGAAGACTGTTGGCCTGCACTTCCAGGTAGAAGCGTTCGGGAAAGAGAGCGGCGTATTCCTTTGCTATGGCTACGGCGTCGTCGAAGGTGCCGCCGCCCGTGATGAGCTTGTTGCTGCCGAGCAGCGTGCGGGGAATTTCGCCCGCCACGCAGGCGGAAAGCGCCACGAGACCGTCGGTGCATCCGTAAAGCATTTTCTTGTCTATGCGCGGCTTGTAGTGAAAGCCGTCGAGCCAGCTGCGGCTGACAAGATGCATGAGGTTGCGGTATCCGGTGGGATTCTGCGCCAGAAGTATGAGGTGATGGCGCACTCTGGCAAAGTCGGAGGTCTTGTCCTTGTGATCACGCGTGACATAGACCTCGCAGCCGATGATGGGGGGAATGCCCACGTCCTTGCAGGCGGAGTAGAAGTAGGCCGTGCCGAAAAGGTTGCCGTGATCCGTGATGGCGGCAGCGGGCATGCCGAGGGCCTTGGCCTTCTGCGCCAGATCGGCGACGCGGATGGCGCCGTCAAGGAGACTGAACTCCGTGTGACAGTGTAGATGAACAAAATTCGACATGGTGACTCCGATGATACATCCGTGCCAAGTACGTAGCACAGGGGGCAGTTTCCGTAAAGCGCGGGGAGGGACCTTGCGAACCCGGACAACACTTGCCTCCGGCACATTCAGCGGCTAGTATCGGGCAAATTCTGCTAAGGAGACGTTTTCTTGTTCGACATTCTCGAAAGTCTTTTCACCGGCACGCTCAGCGGCGTGATCATCATGGTGCTGGTTTCGGCCGCCATCATTTTTTTCCTGCGGGCGCTCTACGGCCCGAAAGGTTTTTTGCGCGATCCCCGCTGGGATGAAAGCAACAGACGCATCCGTCAGAAGGAGGCCGAGGACAGAGAGCGCCGGCTCAAGGAATGGCAGAAGAGGGGAGAGCAGGATGAACATTGATCTTTCCGCTCACCGTCGGCGCTTTCTCGAGTATGTCGACGGCTTTCGGGATGTGCCGGATGCGGCGCCTCTCCGTCTCAAGGTAGAGCATACGTTTCGGGTCGTGGACCACGCCGAAGTCATTGTCGATTCTCTTGCCGCAGATGAGAAGGAACGTGCCTGGGCTCTTCGTGACGACGTCTGCCGGGCTGCCGTGCTTGCGGCGCTCTATCATGACTGCGGACGTTTTCCGCAGTTTCGGCAGTTCCGCACGTTTCTGGACGCAAGGTCGGTCAATCACGCGGCGCTGAGCTTTCGGACCCTGCGGGACGAAGGCTTTTTGAAGGATGAGGAGCTCCGGGTTGTTCATCTGGCGTGCTGCGCCGTGCTGCTGCACAACCGCTACGCGCTTTCACCTCTGCTTGCCCCGGAAGCCCGTTTCGTGACCGACGTGGTGAGGGACAGCGACAAGCTGGACATTTTTCGCGTCATGGTCAGCTACCTCGACAACGCCCTGCCGGAAAGGGACGCCGTGCTTCTTCATGTGAAGGACGATCCCGGCTGCTGGACGTCCAAAGTGGCGGACGACGTTTTGGCAGGCCGCGTCGCCAGGTATACGGATCTTCATTTCGTCAACGACTTCCGTCTGCTGCTCGGCACCTGGATGCTTGAGCTGCGCTTTTCCGCCACAAGGCGCGCTCTGGCCGAAAGCGGACTTATGGAAAAGGTTCTTGAAGGGTTGCCCGATGATCCGCAACTGCGTCCCGCGAAGGATAAACTTCATGCTTTGCTTGAACAGTGCCGGAACGGCCGAGGAGCGGACGACTGATGCGCATTCTTTTTCTCGGCGACGTGGTGGGCAAGGCGGGGAGACTCGCCGTCAAGCAGTATCTTCCGGAACTTTTTGAGGAGCTGTCGTTCGATGTGGTCATTGCCAACGGGGAGAACATTGCCGGAGGCATGGGCATGACGTCGGACACGCTGGATGAATTGTTTGCCGCAGGCGTGGATCTTGTGACTGCGGGCAATCATGTGTGGCGTCACAGGGAGATTTTTTCCCGGCTGGACAGAGACCGGCGCATCGTCCGCCCCTTCAATTACCCGGAAGGGGCGCCGGGACGGGGATATGTGGTGCACACGCTCCCGGACGGACGCCGACTGGCCGTGATCAACCTGCTCGGCACCGTGTTCATGGATCCGCTTCCCTGCCCGTTCCGGGCGGTGCTGAACTGGCTTGAAGGCACTTCCCGTCCGGCGTCCGCCGCGCAGGGCCCGGACCTTTTTGCTTTGCACAAGGGCGACAAAGATGCTACGACAGCCGAAGAGAGGCGTGTCGGGGCGCATGAGCTCGACGACGTTGTCGTCCGCATCGTGGATTTTCATGCCGAAACCACGGGCGAGAAGAAAACCATGGGCTGGGCTCTGGACGGCAGGGTGAGCGCGGTCATCGGCACGCATACGCATGTGCAGACCGCCGATGCCCAGATACTCCCCTGCGGCACGGCCTACATAAGCGACGCGGGCATGTGCGGAGTGGAGCAGTCGTCGCTCGGCATGGACTTCGAGCCTGTGCTCGCCCGCTTTCTCACGCGCATGCCGCATCCCTTCAAGCCTGCGAAAGGCCCCGTTTCCCTGAACGGCGTCTATGTCGACGTCGACGACGACACGGGACTGGCCAGAGAAATTCGTGCCGTCAGATCTCACTGCCCGCGCTCTTCAAGAAGCGGTGTGGAACAGAGCTGAACGGGGCTTGTGTTTTTGTCTGAGAAGCGTACCTTCTCCCCATTCCATTTTAGATCAGAGAGGATGTAGTTATGAAGAAGCTGATGGCTGCCAACTGGAAGATGTACAAAACCGGCGCCGAGGCCGTGGAAACCGTGCAGGCAATGGCCGGACTTTTGAACGGTCAGGCTCCTGAAGGTCGTGAAATCGTGATTTTCGTGCCCTTTACCGCGCTTGAAAGAGCCTGCGGCGCCATGGAAGCCATCAAGGGCGCAGCCTGCGGCGCCGAAGACGTGTATCCCGCCGCGGAAGGCGCGTTCACCGGCGAGATTTCCCCCGCCATGATCAGGGCCTGCGGCGCGTCCTGGGTGCTGACCGGCCATTCCGAACGTCGTCACGTCATCGGCGAAAGCGACAGCTTTGTGGGCGAAAAGACGGCCTTTGCCCTGGCCAACGGCCTGCGCGTCATGCTCTGCATCGGCGAAACGCTGGAAGAGCGCGAAGCCGGCCTTCTCCGCAATGTGCTTGAACGCCAGCTCAAGCTCGGCCTGAAGAACGTGCCCGCCGACACTCCCGCCGAAGCTCTCGCCATCGCCTACGAACCCGTGTGGGCCATAGGTACCGGCAAGACCGCCACCACCGACGACATCGTGGAAACCCACGCCATCTGCCGTTCCCTCATGCGTGAGGTTCTCGGCGACAAGGCCGACAAGACTCCTCTTCTGTACGGCGGCAGCGTGAAGCCCGCCAACGCCGGAAGCATCCTTGCTCTTGACAATGTGGACGGTGTGCTGGTAGGAGGAGCTTCTTTGAAGGCTGACAGCTTTACTCAGATCATCAATGCCTAGTTAAGGAGCTTTTCGCGTGCAGACAGCCATCCTGACTCTTCATGTTATCGTATGCATCATCCTTGTCGTGCTGGTGCTTCTCCAGTCCGGCCGTGAAGGCATGGGCGTCATTTTCGGCGGCGGAGGCAACAGCTCCGTGTTCGGCAGTGCCGGTGCGGGCGGTGTTCTCGCCAAGCTGACCACGTTCCTTGCCGTCATTTTCATCTGCACTTCTCTGGGCTACAACATCATGACGAGCTCCACCCGTACGTCTCAGGAGTCCGTGCTTGATGTGCAGTTCGAAGAGGTTCCCGCTCCGGTGGCCGACACTGCACCTGCCGCGCCCGCTGCGCCCGCCGCACAGACTACGGAAGCCGCTCCTGCTCCCGCCGAAGCTCAGGCTCCGGCTGAACAGCCTGCCGCTCCCGCGGCTCAGCAGGCCGCTCCTGCCGAAGCCGCCAAGTAGTAAACAGATCACCATGTTGCCGAAAAGAGCGTTCCGGTGGGGACGCTCTTTTTGCTTTAATGCGGCGTTTTCGTGCCGACGCACGTTCTTTCGGGAAAAGAAGGAAAGGGCGTGTCGGCGACGCGTTGCTGGAACGTTTGGAGAAGGGGAAAGAATCAAAACGTAAGAGATGTCGCGCGCAGTGCCGTCTCAGAGTCTTTTGTTCCGCCGGAACGGGAGGCCATGCCGTCTTCCTTCCCGGACAAGAGAGGCGCAAAGGGAATGAAAAAAGCGGCATGACGCTTCGGCATGGTCGACGGCCTGCATGAGAGGGCGCTCAGCTTCTGCAAGCGAAGATGGAGCCGGGACAGACAGTTCTGGACGCACGCCGTCCGCCCTCGAAGAGGAGCGGGGCGAGGCCTTTTTCTTTTGCCGAGAAACTGACGGTGCTTTCCTCCATGTTCCGAAGAACGACCGGGATGCCGGAGCGGAAAAGGGCACGCGTTCACGTTTTTCGGGCGACCTTCGTACCATTGACAATCCTTGAGGGGCTCTTTTATAGGTCTTGGCAGCCTGACGGCTTCCGTGAAGGGCGGCGGTCCGCCGAATGTCCGGGGCTGTAAATCTTCAAGTGATGGTTTAATTATGGCGAGATACTATCTGGCGGAGCAGGTCGCGCTGCAGCACTCTTCTTCCATCGACTACGCGCGCGAGTTTCTGTTCAATGCTCTGAACATCGGTGAGGAAATGCTCATCAGCGGAGCCGAGGTCAGTCGTGTGGAGGACAGCGTTCGACGCATCTGCCTGGCCTACGGTGCGGAGAAGGTGGATGTGTTCACCATTACCTCGGCCATCGTGGTGACTGTGTACTCTCCCATGTTCGGAGCAGTGACGCAGACAAGGCGCATCACGTCCACCAGGTACGATCTGTTCAAGCTTGCGAGGCTCAATGCCCTTTCCCGCCGCATATGTGAGGAAATGCCTCTTTTCGAGGTGGTGGAAAATGAGCTTGAAGAAATACGAACGGGGACGCCCCAGTATTCCTTTGGGACCATGCTGGCCATACATGCCCTGATATCCGCGTCCTTCACGTTGTTTTTCGGAGGCTCCTGGCTGGATGCCGCGGCCTCGGCCGTCATCGGTCTGTTTCTGAAGTACATGGATTCCGTATCCCGCCTCCTTCAGCTGCCGTCCACCGTGGCCGCTGTTCTGTGGTCGTTTGCGGGCGGCTGTCTCGCCCTTTTCTTTGTGTCCGTCGGCTTCGGATGCTCTGCCGAGAAGATCAGCATCGGCAACATCATGCTGCTTATTCCCGGAATGCAGCTCACGAACTCCATACGTGACGTTTTCAACGGAGACACGCTGTCTGCGCTTCTTGGATTCTGCAACGCCTTCGTTCTGGCCGCGCTCATCGCCTTCGGCTTTGCGCTGCCTACCCTTATCTGGTGATGCCCCATGATCATTCCCGACTGGCTCATTCAGCTTGTGACGGCCTTTACCGGCGCTCTCGGCTTCGCCGTGCTTTTTAACGTGCAGTCCGCCAGACTTTTCTGGGCCGGACTCGGAGGCCTGATAGGATGGGCGGCCTATCTTGCCCTCGGAGAGTGGTATCAAAGCGACGTCATACGCTTTTTCCTCGCCTCCGCCTGCTTCACCGTGTACGCCGAGCCTCTGTCCCGCCTGAAAAAAACGCCTACTACGGTGTTTCTTGTCCCGGCCGCCATTCCCATGGTGCCCGGCGCTTCGCTGTATCGATCCATGAGCTTTGCCGTGAGCGGACATTGGAGCGCCTTTGCCCAGCAGATTCTCTACACGCTGCTTCTTGCTGCGGCCATAGCTGCCGGCATGGTATGCGCCATGACGCTCCTTCACATCACAAGAATGCTGATGCGGGGAATCCGTCAGGTGAGGCCTTCTCGTATAAAGTGATGCAACATACTGAAAAATAATATATTTTTTATAAAAATCGATAAAATGATTTTTTTTGAGAAAAATGCTTGACGAGGAGGGGTGATTTCTCTATAAAGACACCTGCGTCAAGCGAGTGGGTCACTAGCTCAATTGGTAGAGCAGTTGACTCTTAATCAATTGGTTCGGAGT
>NZ_CAJJIC010000037.1 GCF_905187505.1 uncultured Mailhella sp. | reverse complement strand
CTTCGCGAAAGCACCGGTGTGGTTGGAAGGGATTTCCAGATTTTTAAGGGGAGAGTGGAGGCTCGAAACTCTGGAAAACTTTCGTTGGCAAAGAACAGTCGTTTTTCAACGATATGGCGGGCCGTTGTTTTTCCTTTCTGCCTTCTCTCAACGCTCAAAAAACTAGAGGGAAAACTCGCCGTTCACTGTTCGGTCGGCCTCCGTTTACAGCGAATGACCGTTTCTCAACGCTCGGGCGGGCCTTCGCTTGCAGCGGATAACCTTCTCTCAGCGCTCGGGGGCCCGGGCGATGTCAGAAGCCCGGTCAGCGGTCATGAACAGGCGGAATTCACTTCCGCCGGTACATGAAATGCCCGTCATGCAAGCCCTGCGTCCGTACAGCGTGTCCCGGGGAAACGGGCGATGGTGATACTCGGGAGAAAAAATGTCGCACCGGGCGATGTCAGAAGCCCGGTCAGCGGTCATGAATAGCCGCGATTCACTCCCGGCGTTCCATGAAATGCCCGTCATGCAAGCCCTGCGTCCATACCGCGTGTCGGAAGCTGACGGGCGATGGGCCGCAGCCTTGTCGGGCCACTGCTGAGCGGCCGAATACCGGAAGGGAACAGCCGTTTCCCCATCCCATCATTCACGCCCCAGAAACTGAAAAGTTTTGAAAGGGCGGATGGGGGTGTGGGGGAAGGCGGGGAAAACTTTTTCAAAAGTTTCCCCGCCTTCCCCCGCATTCTCTCTTTCCTCCCTCTTCTTTACTTCGCTTTCGGCGGCTGATACTCTGGGCGGGGCGAAAAGCCGGGGCGGGAGCGTTGTTCCATTGTCCTTCATTTGAGACCTTCACAGGAAAAACCATGCTGCTTTCTACCATAGTCAAGGCGTACAGGAACGTCAGGGTTCTTTGTGTGGGCGACGTGATGCTCGACCATTTTCTTTACGGGAAGGTGGAGCGCATTTCGCCCGAGGCTCCCGTGCCGGTATTCAACTTTCAGAGCGAAAAAAAGATGCTCGGCGGGGCGGGCAACGTGGTGGCCAATCTGCACACGCTCGGCTGCACGGCCGACATTCTCTGCTTCATCGGCGACGACGATGCGGGGAAGGAGGTACGGCGTCTTCTCAGTCAGGTATGCGATCATGCGGCCGCGCTGGTGGTGCCGGGCTTTCCCACCATTGAAAAGACCCGCGTGATTGCGGGCAACAATCATCTTCTGCGCATCGACAACGAGCGGCGTTTCTGCTGCAACGACGACATTCTCGGCCCTGCGCTCGACGAGCGGGTGAAGGCCGCGGACATCATTCTTCTTTCCGACTACGCCAAGGGGCTGCTTTCGCCCGAGCGCTGTCAGCGCATCATAGAGGTCTGTCGTGCGGCGGGCAAGCCCGTCATCATCGACCCCAAGGGCGACGACTACTCGAAATACGCCGGTGCCACCGTGGTCAAGCCCAACCTCAAGGAATTCAATCAGGCCACGGGGCTTTCGTGTCATCCTTCCGACCCCGACTTCACGGACAGTCTGCGCCGGGGAGCCAAAGCGCTGTTTGAACGCTACGGCATTGAAAATCTGCTCGTCACGCTTTCCGAGCACGGCATGGCCTTCGTGTCCGCCTCCCGTCCCGACGACGTGTTTCAGCTTCCCACCGAGGCGCGCGAAGTGTTCGACGTGTCGGGCGCGGGCGACACCTCCCTTGCCGCCTTCGGCGCGTCGCTTGCGGCAGGCGCCGACATTCAGGACGCCATGAAGCTCGCCAACATCGCGTCCGGCGTGGCCGTGGGCAAGCTCGGCACTTCCTGCGTGACCGCGCAGGAAATTCTCGACGCCCTTTCGCGCCGCCGCTCCGCCTCCGGCCCGGGCTGGAAGCAGAAAAACAAGATCGTCAGCCGCCGCGAGGCCGCGGCCATTGCCGCCCAGTGTCGCGAGCAGGGCAAAAAGGTGGGATTCACCAACGGCTGCTTCGACCTGCTGCATCAGGGGCATCTGCACTCGCTCATGCAGGCACGCTCCCTGTGCGACGTGCTCATGGTGGGCCTCAATACCGACGCTTCCATAAAAAGGCTCAAGGGCCCGGAACGTCCCATTCAGGACGAAAAGACCCGCGCCCTGCTGCTCGCCTCCCTGGAGTTCGTCGACTTCGTCATCATGTTCGACGACGACACCGCCCTGCCCCTTGTGGACGCCATCCGTCCCGACCTCATTCTGAAGGAAGGCTACACCATCGACCGCTGGCCCGAGGCGCAGTTTGTGGAAAGCTACGGCGGCAGGGCCGTCACCCTCTCGCGGCTCGACGGCTACTCCACCACGCAGACCATTCAGAAAATGAAGCGGGGAGAAGAAACAACGCTGCCGAAGTAAGCCCGGTCCCTTCTCACGCGCGACGCCCCGGAGCTCTCCTGTCCGCTCTTCGCCGCATCGAAGGAGCGCAGCACGGCCTGGAACGCGCCCCTCGACCGCCTTTCTCTTTTCCGCCGCATGACTCGAAAGGCCGCCGGAATGTTCCCGGCGGCCTTCTTCGTCGGCCACTCCCTGCACGCGTCCACAAAACGGACGCCTTCCCTTTTCCGCCCAGAAGCGCGAATGCGACAGAAAAAGCGCAGGCGACCGCGAAAAGCGCCGCGCCGCAGATGCGCTGCAACGGCCCCGCAGCTTTTTTGCAGAAAGTGAAAAAATGCACACAACATCTGCACAAACGCGGTCTCCGGCAGCCCGGGCGTCGCAACATCCTTCCGCCGCGGGGGAAAATGCGGTCCCCACAACGCAACCCCCTGATGCGGACGGCCTAACCGGCATGAAACACTGCCTCTTTTACAGACCTTTTTTTCTTCTCAAAAAATCTCTCCCTTTATTTGACAATTTTTGAAAACCTACTAATCTGAAAAAAATCGTCTTCCCGGAACGTTTTCTCATCCGCCCCCGGCGGAACGTCGGAAGAGGTCGCAAAGCCGCGCTGCGGCGCGCGACGCCTCCGGCTCATGAGGGAGCGTCGTTATCTCCTTTTTGAGAGGTAAGTCATCCCGGGGAGATGTCCGCCGGTTTTTTCTCTCTCCTTGTACGGTACAGGGCCGGAAGCCGCGCGGGAACTTTTTGCCTCAGGCTCCGCCATGGAACGGCTTCTGCTCACTCTGACCATCATCTTCGTCAGTCTCATTGCCGGGTATCTCTTCCGTCAGTGGGTGAGCCTGGGCGCGTCTGCCTTCACGGAATCTTCGCTGAAGCGCCTGCGCATCGTCATTCAGAAGACGGCGATGTTCGGTCTCATTCCGCTCTCGGCCATGCTTTCGCTGTGGGGGCTGCCTTCGCCGGACCCGCGGCTTCTGTGCCTGCCCGCGCTCGGTCTTGCGGCATGGGTCGCGGGAGGGGCGCTCGCCCTCTTCTTCTCCCGACGCATGGGGCTCGGCCGCGCGCAGACCGGCAGCATGTACTGCTGCGGCACCTTCACCAACATAGGCGCGGTGGGCTGCCTTGTGGCGGTCATGCAGTTCGGCGAGCAGGCCATCGCCATGGCCTCCCTGTACCGCCTGTGCGAAGAAATGTTCTACTTCGGCGTGGCCGTGCCCGTGTCGCGCAGCTACGGTTCCGCAGGCGCATCAGGCACGAAGACGCCCCGTCTGCATCTTGATCCGGTGCTGGCCGCCATACTCTTCGCCCTCGGTCTCGGGCTTTTCCTCAATCTTTCCGGCGTGCGGCGGCCTTCCGCCTTCGGCACGCTCTCGGCGGCGGCCATGATCGCGGGCACCGTATGCTTTCTGCTCTCCATAGGCATGGGCCTGCGTCTCTCGCGCATGACCGCCTATGTGCGCGAGTCCGCCGTCATCTCCCTCATCAAATTTGTCTGCGTGCCCCTCATCGTCACGACGCTGGCCTCTCTGGCCGGACTCGGCGAGGTGGAAGGCGGCCTTCCGCTCAAGGTGGTGGCCATTCTTTCCGCCATGCCCGTGGCCATGAACGCGCTCATTCCCCCGTCCCTGTTCGATCTGGACCTGGATCTGGCCAATGCCTGCTGGGTGTTCACCACGCTGGAACTCGTGGTCGTTCTACCCGTTCTCATTATTGTCCTGCCGCTGCTCTAAGCGGCCGAAACGTGCTTCCGCCCCCGTACCCCGGGCGGGAGTGCTCTCCCTTCACACCGGGTGCAACGCGACCTCGCGTCGCAAAGAACATATCCGAGGAGGATTTATGAAGCGACTTTTCCGTACCGCCCTCATGACCGCCGTCTGTGTGGGACTTCTTTCCGCCCCGGCGCTTGCCGCCTACAAGAAGGAATACAAGCTGAGCGTGGTGCCCGCCGCCACCTCCGGCTGGGGCCTTTCCGCCACCTACTTCGCCGATCTCGTCAAAGAACGCACGAACGGACGCATCAACATCAAGGTGTATCCCGGCGCCCAGCTCATGGCCGGCAAGCAGACGTCCGAACTTCTGCTCGTCCGCCGCGGCGCCATCGACTTCGCCCTTGCCTCCACCATCAACTGGTCTCCCCAGGTGCAGGAACTCAACCTTACCGCCCTGCCCTTCTTCGTGGCCAACAACCCCGACCGCTACAAGGCCATGGACGCCATTGAAGCGGGCAAATCCGGTCAGATGATCGTGGACGCCGTGGAAAAGACCGGCGTGAAGTTCATAGGCTGGGGCGAAAACGGCTTCCGCGAGCTCACCACCAGCAAGGGCCCCATCAACCATCCCGCCGACATGAAGGGCATGAAGCTGCGCGTGTGCGGCACGCCCATCTTTGCCGACATCTTCACCGCGCTCGGCGCCAATCCGCAGGCCATCAACTGGTCCGAAGCCGTGACCGGCTTCCAGCAGGGCATCGTGGACGGCCAGGAAAACCCCACCAACGGCATCAACATCACCCTGCAGATCTGGACCTGGCACAAGTATCACACCGACTGGCACTACATGATCGATCCGCTGCTTCTCACCGCCAACTCCAAGGTGTGGAAGTCCTTCTCCGCCGAAGATCAGGCCATTCTGCTGGACTGCGCCAAGGAAATGGAAAAGTACAGCAAGGCCCTTTCCCGCCTCGGCTTTGACGACGGCTCCTCGCTGGCCTTCCTCCAGAGCATAGACAAGGTGCCCGCCGTGACCGATCCCTTCAAGACCATGGAGGAAAAGGGCATGACCATCGTGAAGTTCACGCCCGAACAGGTCAGGGAATTCTACGACGCCACCCAGAGCGTGCGCGACAAGTGGACCAAGGAAATCGGCCCCGAACTCGTGAAGGCCGCCGAAGCCGACATGAAGGCCGCCCAGTAAACCGTGTTCCGGGAGCGACTGCCGGGCCGCTCCCGCCTTTCTCATCATCGGGGATTCTCATTATGTGGAACTTTCTGAACGCACGCTTCGAGGAACTGCTCGGAGCCATTCTGCTTGCCGTGATGGCGTGCATCTCGTTCATCAACGTGATCGTGCGCTACTGCACCAACCTCTCATTTTCCTCGTCGGAAGAACTGACCGTCAACCTCTTCGTATGGATCGTTCTTCTGGGCACCGCGCGGGCCTTCCGCGAAGGCGGAAACTTCAGCATGAACCTGCTGTACGACGCCATGCCCCGACCCGTCAGAAAGCTCCTGTACATTTTCGGCACCCTTTGCAGCATCGTCTTCTTCGCCGCCCTCTGCTGGCAGGGCTACATTGAAGTGGTGGACGAAATCGAGCTCGACGTGGTGTCCGAATCGCTGGCCATCCCGGTGTGGATCTACACCATCGCCACGCCGCTCTTCTCCGCCCTCATCATCGTGCGCATTCTCCAGAAGGTCTGGGAAGACTTCCGTACCAGAAACTACTAGACGCCCCGTCGCGGTCCTTCCCGCACGGGCCCCTTCCCGACAAACGCACGTCACAAAAACGCAGCCGAACGGCAAGCCTTTTTTGCCGAATCGGCATCCCTTCACGGAGAACAACGCATGGACATGGAACTTTTCAAGGACCCGGCATTCTGGCTGCTCATCACCTTCATCATCCCGCTCATCTTCCGCGTGCCCATCGCCATTTCCCTGGGCCTTTCCGCCATCTTCGTGGGCTGGTGGTGGGACATGGGCATAGACATGCTCTCCTACAACTTCTTTGCCGGCATCGCCAAGGTGCCGCTGCTCGCCATTCCCTTCTTCATTCTCGCGGGCTTCATCATGGAACGCGCGGGCATTGCCGCCCGCATCGTCACGCTGGTGGAAGCCATCGTGGGCAACATGACCGGCGGCCTTGCCGTGGCCACCGTAGGCGTGGCCACCTTCTGGGGCGCGGTGAGCGGCTCCGGCCCGGCCACCGTGGCGGCCCTCGGCCTCATCCTCATCCCCGCCATGGTCAAGAGCGGCTACGACAAGCCCTTCGCCGCGGCCACGGTGTCCGTCACCTCCGGCCTTGCCATCGTCATTCCGCCGAGCATCGCCTTCATCGTGTACGGCGGCATCGCCGACGTGTCCGTGCCCGCCCTCTTCGCCGCGGGCTTCATTCCCGGCGTGGTGGTGGCCCTCTTCCTCATGGGCTCGGTGCTCATCACCTCCCGCAAGAAGGGCTATCGCGGCAAGCCCAGAAGCATGCCCGTGTCGAAGGCCCTGCGCGAGGCCTTCTGGGGCGTCATGACCCCTGTGGTCATTCTCGGCGGCATCTACGGCGGCGTGTTCACCCCCACCGAAGCCGCGGCCGTGGCCATCTTCTACGGCCTCTTCGTGGGCGTGTTCATCTACCGCACCATCAACAAGGTCTCCATTCTCATCGACGTGCTCGTGGAATCGGTGAAGGCCACCGCGGTCATCATGTTCGTGGTCACCTGCGCCGGCCTCTACGCCTGGGTGGCCAGCACCGTGGGACTTGTGGAACGCGGCGCCTCCGTGCTGCTTTCCCTTTCCGACAATCCCATCGTGCTCCTTCTGCTCATCAACGTCATTCTCTTCATCGCGGGCATGCTGCTCGACGCCATTTCCATCTACTACGTGCTCCTGCCCTTCCTCATGCCCATCATGGCTCACTTCGGCTGGGATCCCGTGTGGTTCGGCGTGATGATGACCATCAACCTCGCCCTCGGTCAGGTGACCCCGCCCGTGGCCGTCAACCTGTACGTGGGCGCGAAGATAAGCAACCTCACCATGGAGGAGATCATCCCGCCCGTGCTGCCCATGCTGGCCGCCTCCGCGCTCGCCCTCGTGGTCATCGTGCTCTTCCCCGACATCACGCTCTTCCTGCCGAGACTGCTCGGCATGTAGCCACTCCTTCCGCCTCATGCCGCGCGCATGACAGGCCGCATTCAAGGGACCGTCCTCTTCCGGGGGCGGTCCCTTGCCGTTTCCGGCGCATTGCGGAACGCGTGAGCCGTAACGTGCGCCCGGCCGCCTGCGGCAAAAACGCCCCCCCGTCTTTGCGCATCGTCGCCGCAGGCTCTTCCCTCCCGTCTTTGCGTGCCTTCGCCGGAAAACGCCCCGCTCCGGCCGAAAACGCCCGACCGGGGCACGAAATCCCTGCCGCCGCAAGGCCGCGGAGAAGAAAAAACGGAGCCTTCGCCCGCACAAACAATCCACGCATGAGGAGACTCCGACAAAAATCTGCTTCCCTGAGCCACACTGTTGTGGACTTCCTGCGAGAATCCCTTTGACTTTCCGCCGAATTTCGGCTGTCCAATAAAATAATATCTTTCGCTTAAAAAACGCTTTCCCTGAGCCGCACGCCGGAAAAACGCATGATGACGCGAAAACGGCATCCGTGCGCGTCGCGCGGAAGGCAGCCGCGCGAAAACGAACGCTGTTTGCCCGAGCCCATGTGAACCAGTCCGAAAAATTTCTCTGGAGTCCCTTGACGATGTTTTCCCATCCGACATCTGCACCTGGCCACGCCTCCTCCGGCGAGGGAGGGTCGCGAATTTCCCGTCTGCTGCGCATCGTGCAGGCCATCCGCAAAGATCCCCGTCGTCCTCTTGAGGCACTGCGAAGCGACCTCGGCATAAGCAGAAGTCAGTTTTACAAGGACAAGGCCGCACTCGCCGAAGCCGGTTTCCGCTTCAGCTACGGCAAGAAGCACGGCTTCCGCATTCTGGAAGACCGGCTCGTGTCCACGCTCGATCTGAGCCTGCCCAACCGTCTCATTCTCATGCTGGCCATGGAGCAGCTCTGCGCCACGGACGACGGTCTGCTCGCCTCGCTCGCCGCGGACGCGGGCAGAAAGCTGGCGGGAGGCATGCCCTCGCCCTTTCGGGAACAGATGCTCTCCGCCTTCGACAAGAGCCTGCCCGGCTGGAGAAGCGGCACGACGACGGAATCGCTCTCGCCGCTGCTCGACGCGGTCTCCCAGGGAAAAAGAATACGCATCCTTTACGCGGGCCGCGGCGCATGGGACACGCGCTGGCGCGAAATAGATCCCCGGCATCTCTACCTCAGACGACAGGCGCTGTATCTGTACGCGCGCACCGTGGACGAATCGCCCTGCCAGTGGAAGGCCTTTCGCGTGAGCGGCATTCAGAAGGTGGAAGACACCGGCATGAGCCTGCGCTGGCCCGTGGACGCCGACGACGGCTTTTCCGCCAAGGCCAAAGGCGTCCAGGAAACGCCGTCTGCGGACGGCAGCCGACCCGTGACCATACGCTTCACCGGTCAGGCATCACGCTATGTTCGGGAAAGGATAGGGCACGCCGACAAAAAGCTCAGACTGAACGGCCCGGATGAGGTGCTGTTCACCATGCGCGTCGCCGATCCGCAGGAAGTCGTGCGCTGGGCGAGCATGTTCGGCAAGGATGCCGAGGTCATTCCCGACGGCGAAGAGTGACGCGCGCTTTCCGGGCGAAGCGCGCTTCTTCGCCCCGGCGCGGCCCGTCGGACAACGACGGCCGCGCCGATCCCCTTTTGCCTCTGCCGCGGCTCCTTCCCCTGCGGCACGCCGCATTCCCCTTTCCCTGCGGCAGAGCCGCATTCTCGACGCCCCTTTCCCTCCGCGGCCCTTCTCCGCCGGAGGGCCCGTCATTCTCCCCTTCTCCTGCTGCCCGCTTTTCTCTGAACACGAAAAAAATGTCGACACGCCTTGTAATTTTTTTTACGTCGTTTTATACCGTGGGGCAGGAAACTTGGTTCCGGCAAAGCGCGCCGGTCGTCATGCACGGCGAACCGCGTTCCGGCAGGCGCTTTGCAACCTCAGCTCAGGGAGATGTCCATGAACAGACACCTGTGGTTCAAAGGCGCGAGCCTCGCGCTCGCCCTGCTTCTGCCTTCGGCGGCCTCGGCGGCCTCCGAATCGGCGCTCATGCAGGCCCCGGCCCGCAACGCGGCCATCATCGCCAAAGTTCCCGGATTCAAGGCCGCCGACCTCGATCTTTACCTCGGTCAGCGCCGCATCAGCGAAGGCGTGGTCATCCGCAAAAGCTTCATCCGCGACGGCAAGATCGTCATTCCTCCGGCCGGACTGTACTACAGTTCGCGCATCGCGAGCATAGGCACCATGACCAACATCGAAGTCATGCTGCTCGGCAAGCGCTACTCGGAGGTGGACGAAGCCTTTGAATACCTCGTGCTGAAGAACCGCGTCATGAAGAAGGGCGATTCCATCAATCTTCTTCCCGACGGCTCCCGCGCCCTGCAGTTCGTAAGCGGCAGCTCCCATCCCTACGGCAACAGCGCGGGCTACTCCAGCCTGCGCATCATGAAATCTTCCGGCAACTTCTACGGCACCAACTTCCAGGTGGCCGTGGATCCCACCCTCGTGGACGTGAACTCCGGCAAGTTCCACGGTCTCGGCCTCAGCGAGGGACGGCATCCCGTCACCGCCTCCACCGGCGAGCCCGTGCAGCACAAGAGCTACTTCGGCGCTTCCATCTATCCGAGCGGCAAGTCCTACCTCATCGTGGGCAGAACCAGCCCCACCGAAGTGGAAGTGAAGGAATTCGCCACGCCCAGCCTCACCGAAATATGGCTCACCTCCGAACCCCGCGTTTCCGGCGCCTACAAGGCGGGAGACAGCGTGAAGGTCGGCAATGCCACGGTGAAGGTTCTCTCCGTGGGCAAGGACTCGGCAAAGATAGCCCTTGCCGAAAACGGCAAGGAAACCGTGAAGGAATTCAAGGGAATGCTCGACAAGCACGCCCTTGACTACCTGCCCTCCAGCCCGGCAGAGCGGGCAAAGTGGCAGATGGCCTCCGCCGACGGCAAGGTGCGCGTGCAGGTGGCCATGCTTCATCCTGACGGAGTGCTCACGAGCGACGGCAAGGTGAGGCTCGACATGTTCAGCGGCGTGTTCAGCCTGAAGAATCCGCAGGCCTGGCCGGGCGATCCGCGCTTCACGGTTCGCCCCGACACCTGAGCATCCTGCAGCGAGCTGAATGAGATCATTCTCGAAAACACCGACGAGATCGTTCTCGACAGCGCCAGCAACGTGTTTGCTGGTCCCGAAAACTACTTCCGCATCGTGATCGACGACTTTGACGGCAAGCAGGTCAAGGCCTGGCACTTTGAAGACGCCGACGGCAACAAAAGCCCCAACCTCGCCTCGTTCGCCAAGGGTCACAACATCGATCTTCTGGCCAACCTGGAAAACAAGTCCATCAGCCCCTTCGCGCTGCGAATGTCCCTCAACATGCTCTATGACGACCTTGAAGAGCAGGGCATCGTCATGAGCCGCTGAAACGCATCCGCCGCATGAGCGCGGCTCCGGGCGGGACGCCGTCCCGCCCTTTTTTGCGCCCGAAAGAACGCCCAAAAGCCGTCTTTTCCCGAAGCGGCCTCACCTTCCGCCGAGACTTGCCGCTTCCCGGAACGGAGAGGACGGGTCGCCGACGGACACAAGACGGCCCATGCCTGCCGGCAGAAGTCCGGGCCGTCATCGTCCGCCGTCATCGGAGTGCCCCGGAACGCTGTCCGGCCGGAAAAGACGCGCCGCTCCCGGCTCTCCGCAAGCGCCCCGGGCGGACAGGGCGGCGCTCTCCAGCCGAGAGGATCAATCGTGCGCTGCGGAAGAGCACGCTTCCCGAAAACGAAGGCGCGTTGCCGACGTTGCGCCGGACGCTTTTCCCGACGGCGCGCGTCGAAATTTCCTCCACACCATCAGGCCGCGACGGCCTTCTTCACCAGACGCCGGACAATCCGCCCCCCGGCAGGGCATCCACGGAAACGGCGCTTCCCCGCGGCGGTGTCCCCGCGGCCGCTTTCCCTGCGGCGGGCCCCCGCATCGGAACGCGCAGGAAAGGATTCTCAAAGACGGAGGCCGGACGCCTCCATGCGGCAAAGACGCAGGCCGGACGCGGCAGAACGTGCCGCCGCAACGCTACCCCTTTTCCGTGCCCTTACTGGAGCGGACCACCGGCGAGGGCTCGAAAGGAGGCATGAGCCCTCCCTGCTTCTCGCGCTCCTCAAAGCGCGCGCAGCGCTCCCGCAGTCCGGCGTTTTCCTTCCACAAAAGACGGTTCTCGGCCGCCAGTTCCCGGCGCTCGTCTTCCAGACGATCCAGCCTCTTTTCCAGCATGAGGCAGCGAAGACAGGCCGCCTGTTCCTCCGACATGCCGTCGTCCGCATCTCCCGCCGCGTTCCCCGAAACGCCGGAAGCGTCCCGCATGGGACCGTCTCCCGTCAGAAGCCACTCCAGCCGGACCCCCGTCTTTGAACAGATTTTTAATACAACGTCGGTGTTGGGCAGATTTTCATTCCGCTCATAAAAGCCCAGCGAGCCCTTGCTTATGCCGAGCTCACGCGAAAACGCCTCCTGAGATATGCTGCCTCGCACAGATTTTATGCGTTCTCCGAGTGTGGTCATAGGGCAAACGTCCAGCATCCAATGTTCATTCCTTCCGGAGGGACGAAAATATAAGCATCAACCCCCTGAAAGAAAACAAAAAACAAGAACATTGGGCATAATTTTAGTTTTGTCCCTATAATTCTGCTTTACTCGAACAGAAAAATGTTCTAAAAGCAGAAATGCGGGCGATTGAAAAGTACCGTTGACTTGTCGACTTTAACCGCTCCGCAGGTGAATATCAATGTCCGGACAGCATGATATCCGGACAGGATAATGAGCATCCTGCGCTTGTTGTCCAATCTTTCTTCCGGGCGCGTCTTTCCGGACGAGCCCGGACGGACGCGCGCTCTCTCCGCGTCCGTTCTCTGCAGGCGCGTCGTCCCGCCATGGGCGGGCTGCGCCGGGCCCCGGCGTCCTGCGGCTCCGCGGGCCATGCCTTCAACGACGCCGGCCGGAAGGGAAACCCTCCTCAGAGCTGCGGTCGTGCCGACCATCCGGCCGACTCGGCCGTGCATGACCGGGACTTCTTCCCGCAAGAGCGAACGTGTGACTCTTCCGTGCCGGCCAGCGCCTTTTCTCTCCGTGCAGGCTCCCGCCTTCCCCCGGAGACAAGGTCACTCCCGGGGAATCAGCTCTTGCACTGCAACGTCATGTTTCAGATAGCCGCCCTGCGGCAAAGCGGTCGGAACGCCTCCCCCGCGTCCCGTTCCTTCCGCTCTTCTGCGCGCCGAAGCTCGTCGCACCTGCGGCATCTCCACAGGGATGAACTTCAGCCTCCGCCCCTCTGCGCTTCGTCTCCGCGCCCGTGCGCAGCGTTTCCCTCCCCTCTTCCTGCGGTCGAATCCGCGCCCTCTTTTTTCCCTCATGCCTCCGCAGGCACGGGGCAGGCTTCGGCCGAACCGCGTCTTTCCTCCGGCGCCGCTCCCGTCCCGAGCATGGCTCCGCAACCGTTCCGGCGACCTTCCCGCCCGTCTTCCCGCACGAAACACGCCGCTCCGCCGCACGCCTTTCCTCCGGCGCCGCATTCCCGATTCCGGACGAAAGTGCCGAAGCGTGCGCTCTCAGTCGGGGCGCGGGCGCAAGTCAGGCCTTTCGCCCGCCCTCGTCCGCCGGCTGCGGCGTCGACAGGACAAAAGTCTTCTTCTTTTCATCTTGAAAAAAATCCCGGGAACACGTACCTTATTATCCACCTCTCTCCAAAAAACAAGAAAACGTACGCGATACCGCGTGGCCAACCTGTTATTATGACTCATTAATCCCCATTTTCTCGAAAAATTCGGAAAAAATATCATTGCAGGAGCCCTTCAAGCCCCATATCATGACTTCCATTTTCAAAAAAATCATGTCGCCAAACCATGGAAAAACGGCGCGAGGTTCTGCCCATGGACAACATTCTCTCTTCCGGTGAAGACAAAAAGAAAAAAATCATGGAGTTGACCAGTCAGTTTCTGCACTGGCACTACTGCGAGAACAACGCCGTTTTCATTCTTCCCTATCTGGACTCGGAAATAAGCTGGTTCGGCGCGGCGGAACATGAATATCTGACCGGCGTTGAAAAGGTGACGTCCTTTCTGAATTCCCTCGAGGGGCACGTTCCGAAATGCGACATCAAAGATGAAGTCTATGACGTCATCCAGCCCGTGCCGGACCTGTTCATCTGCTCGGGCATGGCGTGGATTTCCACTTCGCCATCCTCTCTCATCTACCTGCGCATGCATCAGCGCATCACCGCCGTGTTCCGCTGGAGCGAAGACGGCCCGCGCTGCTGTCATCTGCACGTCTCCAATCCCTACGCGGAAATGTCGGACGAAGACGTAGGCTTTCCCCAAAAAATGTCCATGGAGTCGCGCAGGTACTTTCAGGAACAGATCGAGGCGCAGAAAAAGCAGATCGAGGAACAGCACGAGTTCATCCGTCAGATGTACTTTGAAGACGTGGCCACGGGACTCTACAACAGAAACAAGTTCAACGAAGTGTGCGAAGCGCTGTCCGGCAGGGACTGCGGCAGACTCGGCATCGCCTACTTCGATCTCAACGGTCTGAAGAAAACCAACGATCTTATGGGACATCAGGCCGGGGACCGTCTTCTCAGCCGCACGGCCGCCCATCTCCTGCGGGCGTTCGGCAAAAGGGTCTACCGCACGGGCGGCGACGAGTTCATCGTCATCGACCGGGATTCCGACGAGGAAACCTTCAACGCCCACGTAAGAAGCGCCCTGAAGGACATGGAAAAAGACGACATATCCATCGCCGCGGGAACCTCATGGCGAAGCAGCCACGGCGACCTCGACGCGCAGATCAACGAGGCCGACAAAAACATGTATGCGGAAAAGCGCCGCTTCTACGAGAGATCGGGAAACGATCGCAGACGGCACAACTGGGGCTGAGCCCTTCCGCCCCTGCTCCGGCCGGGCGGAAAACGGCAGGGACGGGCGCGTCTGCCGAAAGGCGCGGCGCTCACATTCTGCCGCCCTGCCCAGGCTTACGGTCGTTCCGCACCGCGCGCCGTCCTTTCGGCGCGGACGGCTCAGTCTCATGAAGAACGGAAAAAGGCGGACTCCCGTTGTCTTCTTCGGCACGGACGGCTCTGCCTGCAATCCGGGCCTCACGGCCTTCCGCTTCAGGGCACAGAAACCGTTCTTCCGTCTCCGCCGCTCTTCGCGCCTTCTGCCGCCCTGCCCCCGGATGCGCTCGTTCCGCGCCGCGCGCCCCGCTCAGGCCCGGACGGCTCTGCCTGTCGCCGCTTCTCTCCTCGCTTTCTGCCGCGTGCCGGCAAGACGCCCGGGGCACTCTCCGCCTGCGGAAGCCTGCTCGCCGGGGGCCCTGCGCCTTCGCGTTCCCCGCGTGCGGCAGGATTTTCCCGTCGCATCGGCAGGCGCGCACGCCTCCCGCTTCTTTTCCGCATGAAGCCGACCGCGCCGGAACAGCATCGTTCCGCCGGACGGTCCCGGCCCTCTCTCTTCCGTCCCGCGACCGTCCGGGCCCAACGCGCCTTGCCCTGCGACCGGAATCCTGGGCGCGATGTCCCGCCGCGGACATTAAAAAAGAGCGGCAGAACCGTGTCTGCCGCTCTTCTCAAAGCCTGTGAAAACGCCGTCAGGCGACTTCTTCCGTCTTCTGCTCCGCTTCCCCGTGATGGATGGGAGCCTTGAACTGCATGTTGTAAAGCGTGCGGTACTGACCGCCGGGGATGGCCATGAGTTCCTCGTGCGTACCGAGTTCCGCAAGGCGTCCCTCATGGATGACGGCTATGCGGTTGGCGTTCTTCACGGTGGAGAGACGGTGCGCGATGACGAACACGGTCTTGTCGCGCATGAGGTTGTCTATGGCGCGCTGCACGATTTCCTCGGACTTGTTGTCCAGCGCGGAGGTGGCTTCGTCGAGAATGACGATGGGCGCGTTCTTGAGGAAGGCGCGGGCAATGGCCACGCGCTGCTTCTGACCGCCGGAAAGCAGAATGCCGCGCTCGCCGATGTAGGTGTCGACGCCCTTTTCGAGGGAATCGATGAACTCCGACAGACAGGCGTTGTGCAGGGCCTTCTTCACGTCCTCGTCGGTGGCGGAAGGATTGCCGAGCAGAATGTTTTCCTTGATCGTGCCGTCGAAGAGGAAGTTGTCCTGAAACACCATGGCGATGTGCTGCCGCAGATCGTTGAGGGCGAATTCCCGTATGTCCGTGCCGTCCACCCGGATGTGGCCCTTCGTCACGTCGTAGAAGCGGGGGATCAGGCTGACGAGCGTGCTCTTGCCGCCGCCGGAATTGCCCACGAGGGCGAGCATTTCGCCCACGCGCACGTCAAGGTTGATGTCGTGCAGCACTTCCACGCCCTTCTTGTAGGAGAAGGACACGTGCTCGAAGGTGATGCCCTGCTTCACCGCGGGCAGCGGAACGGGCTTCTCCTGTTCCCTGAGGGCTTTCGGCCGCTCCAGAATGGAGAACACGCGGTCGATGGCAAGAAACGACTGCTGCACGGAAACCGCCACGTTGGTGATGTTCTTGAGCGGGGTGTAGAGCATGAGCAGCGCGGTGATGAACGACACGAAGTTGCCGGGAGAAATGGTGCCCTGCACGATGAGCCAGCTGCCCATGGCAATGGCGAGGCCGAGGCCTATGGAAATGACGAAGTGCATGAACGGCGTGATCCACGCGGTGCGGCGGGTCATGGCCACGGTAAGGGTGAACACGTCGTTCAGAAGCGAGTTGAAACGGCCCTTCTGTCGGTCCTGAAGATTGTAGGCCGCGATGGTGCGGTTGCCGGAAAAGGTTTCGTTGTAGGTGGTGTTGAGCTGGAACATGCAGGAGTTGTTGCGCGTGACCAGCGACGTGAGCAGCTTCTTCACCTTGGTGAGGGGAGCCACGGCCACCACGAGAATGACGATGGCCAGAATGGAAAGCTGCCAGGAGTTGTAGAACAGCACGCCTATGAGGGCGACGGAAGAGCATATTCTGGTAAGAAAGCTCTTCAGGTTGCCGAGCAGTCCGGAACAGGCGAGTTCGGCGTCGGAGTTGAAGCGGAAGAGCACTTCGCCCGAGGTGGTGGTATCGAAGTAGGAAGGCTCTATGTCCACCAGCTTTTCATAAAGCCTGGCCTTGAGGCCCATGGTGAGCCTGCCGCCCACCCAGGCGTTGAGGTAGGCTCCGCCGAAGTTCAAAAGGCCCTGCACCGTGGTGAAGCCCACGATGAGCAGAGGAATGTACCACGGCGACTCCATGCTCTTGCCCACCACGACCACGTCGGTATAGGGCTTGAGGAACAGCGCAATGACGGCGTCGAGGCTGCCGACGGGCACGCAGATGAGCAGAGACAGGAGAGCCATGGGCCAGAACGGCTTGATGAACGGCCACATGCGCCTGTAGTTCACGGCGAACTGGTTTTTCTCCACCATCTGCCGGAGATCAAACTTCTTCATAGATTACTTCCGTTGGCGGTTCTGGACTGCCGAAACCGGGACTCGGACAGTCGGCATGCGCGCGGGAGCGCGGAAAAGCCATGGTAGCCCCGAAGGGCTTCCATGGCAAGAAAACTCTCATCCCCGGGCTTATTCCACGGTGACGCTCTTGGCGAGGTTGCGCGGCTGATCCACGTCCTTGCCGAGGTAGTCGGCCATCTGATAGCTGAAAAGCTGGAGCGCGGGCAGCGCGAAGAAGCAGGATATGACGGGATGCGCCGCAGGCAGCACCCAGGTTTCCTCCACGGAGAGATCGGGCACCTTTCCGTCCCTCTCCTGCACGAGCGCGATGACGCGGCCCTGTCTGGCCAGCACTTCCTGAATGTTGGACTTCACCTTGGGGAAGAGCTCATTGTCGAGCGCCAGAGCGAAGGTGGGGAACTGCGGATCGATGAGGGCAATGGGGCCGTGCTTCATTTCGCCTGCGGCGTAGCCTTCGGCATGGATGTAGGAAAGTTCCTTGAGCTTGAGCGCGCCCTCCAGCGCCAGCGCGTGACACTGACCGCGGCCGAGATAGAAGAAGCTGCGCGAAGAGGCGAAGCGCAGGGCGAGCTGTCCCGCCCGCTCCTGCATGGCGGGAAGCGCGGAGGCGAGCTTTTCGGGGAGCTCGCGCAGCGCCACAAGAAGATCCCTGTCGAACACGGCCGGGCTGCGGCGCTGTCCGTAATAGAGCGCCATGAGCGCGATGAGCACCATCTGACTGCACATGGCCTTGGTGGAGGCCACGCTTATTTCCGGGCCGGCCTGGGTGTAGAGCACGACATCGGCCTCTCTCGCGATGGAGGAACCAACCACGTTGCACAGACCTATCACTCTTGCGCCCTTCTCCTTTGCAAGACGCAACGCGGCGAGCGTGTCCGCCGTTTCGCCGGACTGGCTGATGACCATGACCGCCTCGCCCGGCAGAATGATGGGATCGCGATAGCGGAACTCCGAGGCGATGTCGAGATCGGTGGGGATGCCGCCCACGTTTTCCAGAAGCTGCTGGCCCCACAGTCCGGCGTTGTACGACGTGCCACAGGCCACGATGTGCAGGCGCGTTGGCACGTCAAGGGCGTCGAGCTCCTGAAGGTGCACGGAAAGGCTCCCGTCCGCCTCTTCCGTCACGCGGCCTGTGAGACAGTCGGTGATGACCCGCGGCTGCTCCATGATTTCCTTGAGCATGAAGTGCTTGTAGCCGCCCTTGGCCGCGGCCTGCATGTCCCACGGCACATGACTCACGCTCTTTTTCACGGGCGAAAGATCGGCAAGGGAGAACACTTCCCACGAAGCGCCCTCGATGCGGGCCACTTCGCCGTCTTCCAGAAAGACCACCTCGCGGGTGTAGGGCAGAAAGGCCGGAATGTCGGAAGCCACGAAGCACTCGCCCACGCCCACGCCCATGAGCAGAGGCGCGGCCATGCGTGCGGCATAAATGACGCCCGGCTCCTCCACGCCCATCATGACCACGGCGTAGGCGCCGTGCGCGCGGCGCAGCGCCCGGGCAAAGGCCTCGCACAGGCTGGGGGCAGTCTTCCTCTCCTCGCCTATGAGATGCGCGAGCACCTCGGTGTCGGTGTCGGAAAGGAAGGTGTGTCCCTTTGCGGAAAGCTCGTCCTTGATTTCCTGAAAGTTCTCGATGATGCCGTTGTGGATGATGGCTATGTCCCCGTCCTGCGAAAGATGCGGATGGGCGTTTCTTTCCACGGGCAGGCCGTGCGTGGCCCAGCGCGTATGACCTATGCCGGACGTGGCCAGAAGATAGGCGTTGTTCTCAAGCTTTGCCTCCAGCGCCGAAAGCTTGCCCGCCGCCTTCACCACATGGAGATGCCCCGCCTGCTCGAAGGCCACGCCCGAAGAATCGTAGCCCCGGTATTCCAGACGATGCAGGCCCTCCAAAAGCAGGGGAACGGCGGGACGATGCCCGCTGTAGCCAATGATTCCGCACATATGAGAACTCCTGTTTCAGGGAAGATATATCCGTCCTTATACAGAGGGACGGACCGGGGGGCAAGTGCCGGAAGAAAGCAAAATATTTCACTCTGTTGAAAACGACTTGCGGAAAAACTTCCCACGAAGGGAACGCAGGCGCTTTCGGCATCGCGTGCCGTCGGCCCGGCTCGCGTTCCGCGGCACGCGCTTCAAGGGAAGGCTTCCGCAGAGCGGCCCCTTCACGCGCCGCAGAGCGCAGGGACGCCCTCCCCCCTGCGACGAAAAAAGGCCCGTCCTCCGAAGAGGGCGGGCCCTTGTCATACGATGAAAAACGCTACTTCGCGGCGGGAGCGGCGGCCTTTTCCGCAGGCTTTTCAGCCTTGGCGGCAGGCTTGTCGGCCTTGGCGGCGGGAGCGGCCTTGTCCGTCTTCGCGGCGGGCGTGGCGTTTTCGGGCTCGGGCAGCGCGGGCTTGTCGAGAGAAGGCAGATCGCCGAAGGTGGCGGTGGCGGCGTCAAGAATGGTCTTCACCGCGTCGGTCACGTCCACTTCGGGCTTGTAGGAGGCCAGCGCCTCTTCGGGGAAGATGCCGAACAGCGACTTGTCGTTCTGGCACTTCTCAAGAGCCTTCTTCATTTCGGTCTGAAGCACGTTCATCACGTGTTCCTGATCCTGCTTGATGACGTTCTGCAGGAAGAACACGCGGCCCTGCAGCTCCTTCTGAAGACGCTGCACTTCCGCCTCGTTCTTGGCATTTTGAGCCTTTTCCAGATCCTGCTGAAGCGTGGAAAGCGAGGCCATGGCCTTGTTTTCCAGCTCGCTCACGCGGGCTATGCCCTCCTTGCCGAGCTTGGATTCCTGATAGAGCTTGGAAATCTGCACCACGCCGAACTGAGGTTCGGGCTTCTGAGGCTTCGCTTCCTCGTTGCAGCCGCCGAGCAGCGCAAGCATGGACACAAGGGCAAGAGCGGAAACTATGTTTCGGTTCATATGATCATTATCTCCTGTGATGAATGTCCCTCGCTCCCAGAAGGAGCGGAAATGACCTGCAACAAATACGCTTTTTGCCCGTTCTCGGCAATGGGGCGCAGAGGAGAAAAATTTTTTACTCATGCGCCCGCCCAGCGCCGCCGCCCTTGACAGCCGCGCCCGGCAAGAGCATTCCCACAAAAAAGACCCTTTTCCTCCCGCAGGGCAGACGGCGCGCCCCCCGGGAGCGTCACCCGCGCCGCCCCACAAGGCAGAACGCCATGGCAGACCCCAGATCGGAAGAGGCCATCGAAAAACTGAGAGCGGAAATAGACGCCATCGACGACGAAATGCTCACCCTCGTGCGCCGTCGCTTCAACCTGAGCCGCCGCATCATGACCGACGAACACCGCTACGGCATGCCCGTGGAAGTCTTCAGCCACGAACGGGAACAACAAACCATCGACCGCCTCAAAAAACTCAATGAAGACTCCGACTGCCCCATGCGCAGCGCCCATATCGGCAATATCTGGCAAATGATCTTCTCCTGCACCCGCGTAGGCTGGTAAAAAGAAGAGGAAGATTGTTGCGGGGGGAGGGAGACCCCCTTTTGAAAAAGGTGGTT
>NZ_CAJJIC010000036.1 GCF_905187505.1 uncultured Mailhella sp. | reverse complement strand
CTCCGCCGAAACCGGAGACCTCCTCCACCCACGCCTTGTCTCCGGCAAAGCCGCAGCAGTAAATGCCCTCGGGAAGCACCACTTCGCGCGAGCACAGGCGCGCCACGGCAAGCAGGGAATCCGCAAGGCCCATGCTTCGCGTGGAGCAGGTGGCGTGCACGGCTATGCGGCCGTACTTCTGCCGGAAGCGGAGTCTGTCCGCCAGAAAGCGCAGGGTGAACTCCACAGGCTCGTACAAAGACAGCCGGGCATCGAGCGTCTTTCTCATCCTCGCAAGACAGGGGCTCGTGTCGCACATGACGGGCCAGCGGCCGTTTTCCGAGGCTTCCAGAAGCGCCGCGTCAAGGGAGGCGGCGCACTCGTCGGCCTGCTCCTTCATGCCCTTGGTTTCAAAGGCCTTGCCGCAGCAGAGCCTTTCCACATGGCGGGGAATGACGGCCTCGTAGCCCGCCTTTTCCAGAAGACGCAGGGCCACGTCCATGAGCGGTTCCACGCTGCGGCCGGAATCTCCGGCATAGCCCATGCTGCGCACGGCGCAGGAAGGAAAGTACACCACCTTTTCCGCGCTCTTTGCGCGGGGCGCGGGCACGGCCGAAGAGCCCGTGAGCCCCACCTCCACGAGATCGGGCACCGTCATGCCCGTGAGCTTTTTTGAAAGGGCTCCGGTCTTCTGCGCAAGCGCGTGTCCGAGGATTCTGTGGGTCGCGTGCGCCGCGTCAAGGCCCAGGGACATGGCGCGCGACACGGGCGCGATGTGCCCGGCCACGAAGGAAGCGGCCTTTTTCTCCCTGTCCGTAAGCTGCTCGTGCCTCAGATGACGCATGAAGCCGGCCACGTCTATGCCGAGGGGACAGCGCGTGGAGCACAGCCCGTCCGTGGCGCAGAGCGCAAGGCCCATGGTGCGGAAGAACTCCTTCCATTCCGCGACGCGTTCTTCATCCCCTGCCTGCTCAAGAGCGGCGATGGCGCGCAGGGCGTAAATGCGCTGCCGCGGGCTGAAGCTCGTGCGGGCAGACGGACACACGGCCTCGCAGAAGCCGCAGTCCACGCACAGATCGACGCCCTGCCCCACGGCGCCCACGAACTTGAGGCCCTCGAGATGGCAGCGCGCGCCGTCGTTCAGAAGACAGCCCCGGTTCAGGATGCCCGCCGGATCGAGCAGACGCTTCGCCTCGCGCATCACGCCGTAGAGCGCGTCGCCCCACTCTCTGCGCACGAAGGAGGCCACGGCGCGCCCGGTGCCGTGTTCGGCCTTGAGCGAGCCGTCGAGCGAAAGAATGAGCGCGGCCGCGCGCTCGATGAACGCGCCGAGCCGCTCCACTTCCGAGGCCTCGGAAAGTCTGAGCGGCACGGTGCAGTGCAGATTGCCGTGCAGGGCATGGCCGTTCACGCCGCAGCGGTGAACACCGAGCTCCTGAAGAATGGCCACAAGACCGTGACTGGCCTCGGGCAGCCGTTCGATGGGCACGCAGTAGTCTTCCACGTAGGCGTATTCGGAAGGCAGACGCGTGCCCGCCATGGCGGGAAACAGGGCGCGGCGTATGTTCCAGAGCCTTTCGCACTCCTCGGCGGAGGTCACGAAGCCGAGCTTCGCCCGGGGGTGATGAACTTCAAGCAGAGCTTCAAGTTCCGCCATGGCGGCGGCAAGCGCGGTCTCATCGGCTGCCCTTGTTTCCACAAGCAGGGCGCAGTTGTCGGAACTTTCGCCCGAGGGGCGAAATTCCTGAGGAAATCCCGGAAGTTCCGCAAGACCGCGAAGAGAAATGTCGTCCAGAAACTCACCGGCGTACAGACCTCGGCAGGCGCGGATGTCGAGCACGGCGGCCATGGCGTCGTCCATGGAGGAGAAGAGCAGCATGGCCGTGCCCCGGCAGGGCAGCACGGGCATGGTACGCAGGGTGACCGAATAAATGAAGCCGAGCGTGCCTTCCGAGCCCACGAGAAGGTGCACGAGAATGTCGAGCGGGTCTTCAAAGTCCGTGAAGGCGTTCAGCGCATAGCCGCAGGTATTGCGTATTTTGAACTTGCGCCGCACCTTTTCCGCGTCCGCAGGGGAGGCAAGGAGCCTCTCCCGCAGGGAGGAAAGGCCGTCAAGAAGCGCGGCGTGCGAGCTTCGGAAGCGCTGCACGTTCCCCGCGTCGGCGGTGTTCACTCTGGTGCCGTCGGCAAGCACGAATTCCATGGCTTCAAGAGAATGCCAGATGTTGTTCGCCACGGTGCAGCCGAGTCCGGCGGCGTTGTTGGCCGTCATGCCGCCTATGGTGGCGGAGGCTATGGAGGAGGGATCAGAAGAGATGAAGCGCCCGTAAGGCGCGAGCGCGGCGTTGATTTCTCCGCCCGTCACGCCGCAGCGGGCGCGGACGAGCAGTCCGCCGTCGAGCACGTCGATGCCGTGCCATGCCGGGCCGCGGAAGCGCACGGCCACGTCTTCGGCCACGCTCTGTCCGCTGAGGGAGGTTCCGGAGCCCCGGAACGTGAGGGAAACGCCGCAGGAAGCGGCACAGGAAAGGAGCTTTTCGAGCTCCTCGAGGGACGTGATGTCGACGACGGCAAACGCGCGGGGTTCAAAGGGGCCGGCATCGACGGAAAAAATTCTTGCCGCCGCCCCGGTGTGCGTCTGCGACCAGGGCAGGAACTCCCGCACCTGATTCAAGAAAACCTGACTCTGCATGAAAACCTCTTGCTCTGCTTTCCTTTTGCCGGAAAGACGCGCCCGAAGGCGCTCCTCTGCCACAAGCCGCCCGCCGGGCCGGGGCACGTCCGCAAAAGGAAGCGTCACAAAAGTCCGGCCATGCGGCCCGCGCTTCACACCATCCCGCGCCGGAACATCCCTGCGCACAGCTGCGGCACGCGGCCGGAAAGCGGCCTGGGCGCCGTTCAAAAGAAGGCCGTGCGCGGCCATCCTCCCGGGCAGAGCCGCCCGGAAGCCTTTTCGCGGTCGCGGAGCACGCGAAGCCAGGATACAAAAAAGCCCCCTGCATTGCGTGCAAGGGGCCGTTCTGCCACTGGTGGGTCACCGGAGACTCGAACTCCGAACCAATTGATTAAGAGTCAACTGCTCTACCAATTGAGCTAGTGACCCAGTGCATTTGAAGCGCAAGAAGAGTCATAGCCCTGAGGCCTCCATTCGTCAAGAAAAATTTTGCCTTTTTCTGCAAAAAAGTTTAGCGTGCCTTTTCATGAAAAGGCTGCTGCGAATTTTTTGTCTCGTCTGGGTTCTCGTGTCCGCGCTCCCCTTCCTTTTAAACGGGGACTCTGCCCGCGCGGCCGGCGAGCCGCCCTACCGCTTTCTCACCGAATGGGCCAAGCTGTCCGCCGTGGACGGACGACAGCTTCTGCCTCCCGTGGACAAGAACACGTCCATGGCGGTGCTGTGGCTTCTGCCTTCCGCAGGGTATCACACCTATGCCCACGAAGCGGGCGACGAAGGCATACCCCTCACCGTGACGGTGCTCGCGGACGGAGAGCCTCTTCCCGAGAGCAAGGTGCAGGTACACTACACCGCCGGCAACGAAGTGTCGCTGGCCGGCGGGGGAAAAAGCCGCCAGCTTTTCGATGCGGCGCCGGTCTTTCTCGTGTTCCGGGAAAGCGAACCCCGCGCCGTGACGCTGGACATTTCCCTGCTGGCCTGTTCCGATCAGCACTGTCAGCCCGTGCACACGCGCATTCTGCTGCCCACCGCGCCGCCGGAACTTCCCAATGCCGCCGGACAGCCGTGGTTCAACGACTTTCTCGCAAGCAAGGCCTGCTGCGGCGAAAACTCGGTGCCGCCGGAAGTGCCTCCGGTGGCGGAAATGCCGGAAGAAGACACAAGCTCCCTGCGTCACGCCAATCTTCTTCCCTCCGCCCCCACGTCGGTGTTCAAGCGTCAGAGCGAACGCAGCCTTGCGCCGGTTCGTCCCGAACCCACGTCGGTGCCCGTGCCGTCGTCCGCGCCCAGCCCCCGCGGATACGATTTCACGCCTCAGAATCTGGAAGGCAGCTTTCAGATAGACGGCTGGTTCCGTGCGGTGGGGCTCGGCCTGCTTGCAGGTCTCATCCTCAACTTCATGCCCTGCGTGCTGCCCGTGCTCACCATGAAGTTCTCCATGCTGCTCGACGCGGAGGAGGACTTTGAAAAAAGGCGGCGCAGCATACGCGAGCACACGCTGTTCTTTGCCGCGGGCATCGTGGCGTGGTTCGCCATTCTGGCCGTCATTTCCGGCGTCACCGGCATATTGTGGGGACAGCTCTTCCAAAGCAGCGAGGTCATCTTCCTCATGCTGCTCATCGTGTTCTGCATGGGCCTTTCCATGTTCGACGTGTTCCATCTGCCGGTGCTCGACCTGCAGAGTCATCACAGTTCCTCGCCGAGAATGCAGGCGTTCAGCACCGGCATGTTCACCACGCTGCTCGCCACGCCGTGCAGCGGCCCTCTGCTCGGGGGCGTGCTGGCCTGGGGCATCACCAAGCCTCTGCCCGTGCTCATGACCATATTTGCGGCCACGGGCGTGGGCATGGCCACGCCCTATGTGATCCTGGCCTGTTTTCCGCGGCTCATACGCTTTCTGCCGAGGCCCGGCTCGTGGCTCAGCGTCATGGAGCGCGTGCTCGGCTTTCTGCTCATGGGCACGGCCATCTATCTTTTCTCCCTGCTGCCGCCCGCCCTGCACGTGAAGACCCTCATCACCCTGCTCGTGGCCGCCACCACGGCATGGATATGGGGCCGATGGGGAAGCCTGCGCGGTTCCATCACGAGGCGGATGTTCCTCGGAGCCTTCGCCTTCGGCGCCATCTTCCTTTCCGGCTTCTGGGCCTTTCTGCCCGCGCAGAAGGAAATAGTGCCGTGGGTGGAATTCTCCGAAGAGGAATTCCGGGCCAACATGGGCAAAAAGGCCATGATCGTGGAATTCACCGCCGACTGGTGCCCGACCTGCAAGGTGCTTGAACGCACCACCCTTGCCGCGCCCAACCTCCTGCCCGTGCTCGACCAGTACTCGCTTACGGCCGTCAAGGTGGACATGACCTTCAAAAACGCCTCCCATCAGGAGCTGCTCAAGGCGCTCAACAGCGCGAGCATCCCGCTTCTGGCCATTTTCCCGGAAGGCGACGGGGCCTCGCGGCCCGTCATCCTGCGGGACATCTACACCACAACAGACCTCCATCTTGCGCTGCGCCAGGCCAAAATCCCGCACAAGCGCATGGTGGAAATGCTCAACCCCGTGAAACTTCTCAGCGAACCCAAGGAATAGACGGCTCACGCCCCTTTTCCGCAACCAAAGAACACAGGTTTTTCATGAACACAGTCAAGACGCTTCCTGAATTCGCCACCCTTTCCGAACTGGAAATCAACGCCGCCCTCGACGCCTACGACGACTCCGTGGAAGAGGAACACTCCAGCTGCGGCGGCGGAGAAGAAAACGAACCCACCTCCGAAAGCCCCGTGGTGGCCGAGGTGTTCCGCCTCATCCGCGCCTACACCGACCGCATGAATGCGCTCATCGTGGAAGCGAAGGCCCAGAACAGGGAAATTTCCGAAAACTTCCTTGCCGAAATGTTCGCCTTCGAGCCTGAAGCGCCCATCGAACGCATCGCCTTCGACTTCGTCACCGACGCCGTGCTCGACGAGGATGACGACGAAAAGGCGTAAGACGCCACCTGAAGCCTTCACGGAACGGCCGGGAGAACCTCTCCCGGCCGTTCTTCGTTCCTGCCTTCCAGACATGACGCAGAAAAACGCCCTGCCCCTCAAGGAGGTCCCTGCATCCCGAAGCACGGCTCCGTGCGCGGGGCGCAAAAAAGTCCGTCCGGCTCTCTTTCCGAACGGACTCTCCTCTTCCGGCGGGCTTCGCCTGCCGCCGGAGCCCGACCTGCCCCAACGAAGAGCCCCCGAAAGGACGCTCTTCGACGTGCAGGAAAGGCGCATGAAGCGCATTCTGCCGGAAAGTCAGCGACGATCCTTCAAAAACGCCCTGTTCACCACATTCTGCGGGTTCCCCTCGCGGAAGCGGCGGATGTTCTCCAGCGTGATGGACACGATGTTGCGCCTCGCCCCGTCGGTCATCCAGGCGATGTGCGGAGTGATGAGCGAATGCGGCGCGGAAAGAAGCGGATCATCCATGGCCGGCGGCTCGCACTCCAAGACGTCCGCGCCGAATCCGCCGAGCCTGCCTTCGCGCAGCGCCTCGGCCACGTCTTTTCCGCGCACCACCGGGCCGCGCGAGGTGTTGATGATGAAGGCTCCCCGCTTCATGAGCGCAAGCGTTTCACGGCACACGAGGCCGCGCGTCTCCTCGGTGAGCGGGCAGTGCAGGGAAAGCACGTCCGACTCGCGGAAAAGCTCCTCGCGCGACACGAAGGCGAAGGGCGCATAATCCGGCGCAGGCACGGGCCTGTGCGCGCAGGCCACGACCTTCATGCCGAAGGCGTGGCCTATTTCGGCCACTCTTCTGCCGAGATTGCCGAAGCCGAAAATGCCCAGCGTCTTTCCCGTAAGCTCCACCTGCGGCGTGAGCGCGTAGCAGAAGTCCTCGCAGCGGGTCCAGTCGCCCCGGCGCACGCTCTCGTCATGCAGCGCCGTGTGGCGGCACAGCTCCAGAATCAGGGCAAACACGTGCTGCGCCACGGCGTCGGTGCCGTAGGCGGGAGTGTTGCACACCACGATGCCCCGCGCGCCGGCCGCCTCGGAATCAATGACGTTGGTGCCTGCCGCGGTTACGGCAATGCAGCGAAGAGAAGGCAGCGCGTCCATGAGCGCGGCATCCATTACCGTCTTGTTCACCACCAGGACGTCAGCCCCGGCCGCACGCTCCAGCACCTTGTCCGCAGGCGTGCGGTCGTAGCAGACCCATTCGTCCGCCGCGCCGGAAGCAGGCCACGGGCTCTCCGTGCCCGCCCTCAGGGTATACCCGTCAAGCACCACTATCTTCATGACGACTCCTTCCTGTTGCGTTTGAATCTTCCGTCCGCCCGTGCTGCCGGAAACGTTTCCGGCAAAAGCGTCAAGAACGCCGTCGTCGACGTCCTGCGGACCTCTCTTCTGCTTGTGCCACAGCAAAGGAGACCGCGCAAGTACTCCCGTGAACATGACGCCTTTCTCCCGCCTCTTCTCCTCCGCCCGCTCATTCTCCGTTGCCGTGCGAAAATCCGGGCAGCCTCCCGCGGAGGAGAACCCCGCCGAGTCCGCTGCACGGCCCTTCGCCGCCGAGCCCGGCGCAAAAAAACGGAACGATGCGAAAAAACGCAGGATACGCGTACTTGCGCCCCGCTCCCGCCTGCCCTATACTTGCCGAAAAATTTTTTGAAGGTGACCGTCCCATGAAATCCCTGACTCTTACCAGCATGCAGCTGCGCAGCCTCGTCATTTTCCGCAACATCCTTTCCGATCCCGTCATTTCCCGGCTCCAGAAGCTGCTCGACGCCGACTCCTCCGACACCGCCGCCTGCGTCGACGCCTACTGCGACTTCGCCGCCGCGCTTTTCGCCCGCAGCGACGATCTGAGCGCCTATCTGCTGAACCTCATCATGGAAGACGAGAACATCTACATGCTGCAGAGCTGCGGCAGCAGGCCCGTGTCTCCCTTCCTTTCCGAATGCCTTTCCCATGAGCTCGACTTTCTCCAGAAGCTCGGCTCCTTCGACGGCCGCACCATCCGCGAGTCCCTCAGCTTCCAGGGCTTTCTGCCGAGCTGGAAGAACAGCGCGCTCGACTTTGCCTCCGCCTACCATGAACGCATAGCCACCATCCATCAGAAAGGCTACGGCATTTTCGCCAAGTACCGCATGTTCACGGTGAAGGACGGCCACCTCGTGCCCGTGCGCCATCCCGACCCGCAGACGCTCGATCAGCTTCCCGGCTACGAGCAGGAACGCTCCAAGGTCATCGCCAACACCGAGGCCCTGCTTGCGGGCAAGCCCGCCAACAACGTGCTGCTCTACGGCGACGCGGGCACAGGCAAGAGCAGCACCGTGAAGGCCATCGTCAACGCCTACTGCGACAAGGGCCTGCGTCTTGTGGAAGTGAAGAAGAATCAGCTCTACCAGATTCCCGACATCACCGAGGCTCTTTCCCGCAATCCGCTCAAGTTCATTCTGTTCATCGACGACCTCAGCTTCAGCAGCAACGACAACGACTTCGCCGCCCTTAAAGCCATACTTGAAGGAAGCGTGAACGGGCACAGCGAAAACTTCGTGGTGTACGCCACGAGCAATCGCCGCCATCTCATCAAGGAGAGCTGGGACGACCGCTCGGGCAGCGACCTGCACGAAGGCGACACGAGGCAGGAACTCATGTCCCTGTCCGCACGCTTCGGCCTTACCGTGACGTTCTTCCGGCCCGACAAGGACCGCTATCTCGACATCGTGCACAAGCTCGCGGCCCAGTACGGCATCGACATGCCCGAGGAACAGCTCGACATCCGCGCCGAGGCCCATGCCACCCGCAGCGGCGGCCGCAGCCCCCGCGTGGCCAAGCAGTTCATCGAGCTGACCAAGGCCGGCATCAAGTAGACGGCATGAGGGGCTCACCCGCCCCCTTTTCCGAACGCACGGCCGGGGAACGCCCTTCTCCGGCCTTTTCCGCCCCATGTTCCATGAATCGGCGGACGCTCCGCAGTCCACGGCGTTCCGTCTTCTGCGGCAGCGCCGCCTTTTTCAGCAAGAACAGCCCCTTCCCCGGGGCCCAGGCCAAGAGGACAGCCATGAAACGAAACCTCCCCCTTCTCTGTCTGACCGCCCTTCTGCTTGCCGCCTGCAGCACCAGCACCACCACGAGCGAAGTCACCTACGACGCCCAGGGACGGGAAGTCTCCAGCCGCACCACCAGCCAGAGCACCAACGACACGGCAGACAAGGCCAGAGAGCTCGGCCGCGACGTGAAGGACGGCGTGGTGTCCGGCTACGAGTGGACAAGGGACAAGACCATCGAAGGCTACGAGTGGGTCAAGGAGAAATCCGTGAAGGCCTACGACTCCATGAAGAAAAAATAGCACGCGGAAAAACTTCGGTCATGCGGGGCGGCCGAGGCTACCGTTCCGGCCGTCCCCGGCTCCGACCGCGGCCGTCCGAGGACTCTGTGCCGGAACGCGGCGCAGGCCCGCTCCCCCGTGATCCTTCTGTCCGCACGAGGCAACGGCTCCGCAGAAGCGCGTTTCGAGGTCCCGTTTCGTTCTCAGCTCTGCGGCAGCGCAAGCGCCCTTTCCATGTCAGCGGCAAGGCGCAGGGTCTCCTTTGTGCGCGTCTGCACGCCTGCGCGCATTTTTTTGAGCACGTCGAGGTAGGCACGCATGGCTGCGGTCTCTTCGGCCAGCACGGCGAGAGCCGGCACGAATCCCTCGCTCACGGCCCTGCCGTATGCCGAGGTAAGATCGTCGAGATTCTGCGTGAGCAGCTCCTCAAGGCGCCCGCGCTGACCGGTCACCCAGCGGCGCACGGCCTCCTCCTTGCGCTCCATGAAGATGCGGCGGCAGCGCGACGGGCTGCCGAGCTTCATGAGCGTCCACACCACGCTTCCCACCACGGCCACGGGCAGAACGGCCCACCAGCCCATGTTGCCGAGCACGATGCCGAGCCCCACGCCGCCGCCCCTGCGCAGGGCAAGTCCCACGGCCACGAGCCCCACCTTCTTCATGACGGAGTTTGCGTTCACGAGCCAGCGTTCCCGGCCGAAGGGCACGTCGCCCATGGAACGCAATTCCTCATCGTCCACGGAAACGGCGTCGAGACAGAGCACGGATATTTCCCGCATCCTTTCCCCGAACTGACGCAGCTTCTCGTTCCAGTCCCTCTGCACGTCGCGCCGCCCGGCAAGCAGCTCTTCCAGCGACTCGCGCGCGATGCGGGGCACTTCCTCCTCGTCGAACTTCTTCCAGTTCTTCTGACGGAACATTCCGGTGTAGCCCAGAGCATCGGCATGCCTGTTCGCCGCATCCATGATGCGCAGAACGATGTTTTCCTGCCAGCCGTCGAGCGCCCGTTCCTGCTCCTTGCGCCAGGCCTCCATGTCCACGGATGCCGCGTTCACCACGGACCATGCCTGCGAGGAACAGTTGTTCATGGCCTCTTCCAGCCTTGCCACGTGCGCGCCTAAAATCTTTTCATGGCGCTCGTCCGGCAGGCGGCCGAGCTCCCGCGCGCGAAAGGCCTCCGCGGCCTTCCGCACGTCTTCCACGATCTGCGCGCCGCGGCTGCGCAGACGCGCTTCATGCTCCTCCGCTCCGGCGTTCTTTTCGGCGGCGGCCCGCTCCACCAGCGCGCAGAGCTTCTGAAAATCCTGTCCGCCGCTTCGACGAGGCCGGGAACAGCGCTGCTGCATGGCCTCGCGCGCGTTCACCTCCAGAAGGCCGAGCACCTTCATGCCGCAGGAGGAAGCCGTGTCCATGAGAAGGCGCGCCCTCTCCATGGCGCTTTTGCGGCTTTTCTGCTCGTTCAGCCTGTCCGCGCCCGTCACCACGCCGATGACGGCCGCCGCCCTGCCGGAACGCGCAAGCTGCCGCAGAAGCTCCTGCTCCGACGAAGATTCCGGACGGCGCGCGTCCATGACGAAGAGCAGGCAGTCCGCGGCAAGGCATTCCTCAAAGGCCAGATAGTTCTGCACGGGATCGGTGGCGTTGAGCCCGGGCGTGTCCACCAGCACAAGGCCGTGCTTGAGCGTGTCGGAGGGGAGATGCGCCTCCACCCGGGAGGCAAAGAAGCTGCCCTTCTCATGCGCGGAAAGAAATTCCCGAAGCTGACCGGGAGAACTCAAAACCTCGTCGTCCCGCGGCGGAAGCTGCCGCCTGAGCACTTCCAGCCTTTCGCAGAGCTCTTCCCTGTCGTCGCGCCCGCCGAAGCATTCCACCAGACGGGCGCATTCCTCCCCGGAAAGAAAACGCACGCGCCCTGAAAATTCCCTGCCCCAGCAAAAGCGCGCCACGGCCGCGGTTTCCGGCACGGACTCGCGCACGGGAGAATACTCTCCGCCGAGCAGCGCGTTGACGAGCGAACTCTTGCCGCGCTTGCCCTCGCCCACGACCACCATGGTGAAGGGCTGCTCTGCCATGAGATGACGAAAGTCCCCCAGCGCCCGGGCCGTTTCCATGTCGCCGTTCTCAAGCACCGCCATTTCAAGGGCCTCGGCACGCTTTGCGGCATCCTCGAAGCCCGGCGCGATGACCATGTCCCTGCGGGCGGGAGAAAACAGGGAAAACATGCGCTGCACGTTGAGCTCGCGCAGATAGCGCGCCGCCCCCTCGTACTGGCTGGCCGCGGAACTGGCCGCAGAGCTCGCCACGCCGGTGCACGCCGCCCCCGCCTCGGAAAGCATGGTCGAAAGCGTTGCCAGCTGCCGCCTGAGCGCCGGGGAAAGCAAGGGCTTCGGCTGCGGTCTGCGCTGGGCCACGCCGCCTTCCATGACGACGCCGTGCGCATCCTTCTCCCCGTTCTCGTCGCCGAACAGGCTCTCCCACGCAGCCACGCCCGGCAGAAGACGCACGGTGCGGCCCAGGCTTTCCATGACGCGGCGACGGCCCGCCACGTCTTCCGACAGCGCTCGGCACAGCACCGCCGCAAAGGCGGGAGAAAGCCGCTGCACGGCCGCCACGAGAGCCTCGCATCTCTCCGGGGAAAGGGCGGCGAGATCTTCGGAAAGACGGCGGTCGGCCTCAAGCTGTTCGGGCGAAAGAGGGTCCTTCAGAAGCGCTGCGTGAAAGCGCGTCTGAAGCTCGAAAAAGCGATGCTCCTCCTCTCTGCGCGCCGCTTCCGAAAGATTCTCCGTCTCCGGTGAAAACACGGTGATGAAAGCGTCCGTCGCCAGCTTCCAGGATTCCGGAGAAAGACGCCCTCCCTCCTGCGCGGCCGAGGCCAGAAGCACGATGAGCCGATCTTCCGACGAAAGCTCCGGCATTCCGGCGTCGGGGAGCTCCGGCATGATGCATGAGGCCGTCACGGCCTGTTTTTCATCTAACGTCTTTTCCATAGGCATCCGCCTTCAAAATCTTCAGGGGCCCTTGCGGGAGGTTTTTCCATGGTAGCAGCGCAGAAGGCAACATGGCAAGCGTCCGCACGGCTTCTCTTCGGATCTGCCGTTCTCCCGCCCGCGTCTTCCGCCCGCGATCGACACCAAACATCCGCCTTCTTTCTTACCTCGTCCTTACAGGGACGGGCGGCGTCTTTTTTGCCGCAGCATCGCCATGCCCGGGACGCTTCGAAGCGTTCTCTCCCGGGCATGGCGTCTTCTGCTCTCCGTCAGGCGCTGAAACCGCCCTTCCGCCAGAGCCGGCAGGATTCCATGATGCCAGGCCGTGCCCGCCCCTCTCTGCAGCACTCCCGGCGCTCTCCATGCGCCGCACCTCTCCCTGCGACGCTTTCTCTCCGACTCCCGCGCTCCGCTGCTTCCGACGCTTTCTCTCCGGCGTACGCTTCGGCACGCCCCCCGGCCTGAGCCGCCACGTCCCCGCGCTCTTTCGCCCGGCTCCCGCCTTTTGCAAAAAAACAAAGGCCCGGTCCGTCCATGCGGAAAACGTTCCGCGCTGAACGGGCCGGGCCCCTGTCGGCAGGCGGAAAGCCCCGGACGGGACTTCCGCGCCTGTGCGGGCTTCGCGCCCGCGTCTTTTCTTACTTGTGGTAGATCTTCACGAGGTTGGTGCGGCGCTTCTGTTCGCCGGGAGCGTATTCGCCCGCGGTGATGACCACGTCCTGCCCCATGGGGAACTTGCTGCTCGTGGCGATGAAGTTCTGCACGCGGCGCAGATGGGAAATGCTGCTGTCGCTCACGGGAATGAAGTACGGCTGCACGCCCCACACGAAGTTGAGGGCGTGTTCCACCACGGAGTTGGAGGTCAGCGCATAGATGGTCTGAGCGGGACGGCATTCGGCGAGCATGCGGGCCGCGCCGCCGGTCACGGAATGAGCCACGATGGCGCAGGCGTTCTCGGTTCTGGCGAGCAGGCAGGCCGTGTAGGCGAGGAAGCGGGAAGTGTCCTTCTCGTCCTTGGGAGGTTCGAGACGACGGGTGGCGAGCAGGTACTTTTCGGCCTCATCGGTGATCTTGCGCATGTAGCGCACGGCCTCGATGGGATAGCTGCCCGCGGCGGTCTCGTCGGAAAGCATGACGCAGTCGGCACCGTCGAGCACGGCGTTGGCCACGTCGGTCACTTCGGCGCGGGTGGGCACGGGAGTGTTGACCATGGAAAGGAGCATCTGCGTGGCCACGATGACGGGCTTGCCCGCGCGGTTGCAGGTGTGGATGATGTGCTTCTGCAGGGCGGGCAGCTCGGGCATGGGGCATTCCACGCCGAGGTCGCCGCGGGCCACCATGATGATGTCGGTGGCGGCCACGATTTCGTCGAGGTTCTCCACGGCGGCGTTCTGACGTTCCAGCTTGGCCACCACGGGGATGTCGTCACGGCCGTAGGAATGGAGCAGCGCCTTGATCTGGTGCACGTCCTCCACGGTCTGCACGAAGGAGATGGCCACGGCGTCCACGCCGAGTTCCATGCCGAGAGCCAGCTTTTCGCGGTCCTGATCGGTGATGGCGGGAAGGGCCAGAGACTTTCCGGGCAGAGCCAGCCCCTTGCGGGAGGAAATGGCGCCGCTTTCCTGGGCGGTCATGATGAAGCGCTCATCCTCCACCTTTTCCTCGATGCGGAAGCGCAGGCCGCCGTCGGCGAGCACGAGGGTGTCGCCGGGCACAAGAGCGGCAAGAATGCGGGGATGGTCGAAGGGAATGAAGGGGAGCTCTTCCTTTTCACGGCGTTCGCGGCCGAGAGTGAGCTTGTCGCCGCGGCGCAGCTCGATGCGGCCTTCGGGCAGGACGCCTATGCGGATCTTGGGTCCGGGCAGATCCTGCATGATGGTCAGCGGACGGCCGCATTCCTTTTCGATTTCACGGATGTTCCTGACCACTTCGCGGAAGAAGTCGGGATCGCCGTGGGAAAAATTGAGACGAAAGACGGAAACGCCCGCTTCGGCGAGCTGGGCGAGCTTTTCCCGGTCGCAGCTGGCGGGGCCTATGGTGGCAACAATCTTGGTACGCATGAGATGATTTCCTTTCCTTAAAAAAGAACACGTACGACGGACTCAGCCTGCGGGGAAGAAAACCCGCTTTTCCCCTCACGCCCGTCGCTGTGCGGGCATTCTGCCCTTTTTTCCGAAAAAAGTCGAGAGCGCAGGTCACTCTCCTGCCGAGTTCCGTTTTTTCCCTGCCGCGCCGGGGGGACGCGCCGACCGGGGAAAAAACGGAACATTCCTGTAACACTTCTGATTTTCCGAGTTATTTTCACACGTTGTCACGGGCATTCCTGCTTTTAGCCTTGACAGTTTTCGTTTTATGGGCAAAAAGTGGGAAAAAGTGGCAGAAAGTGGAACAAGCATGTTTTTCCGAGGCAGATACCCGCGCAGTCTCGATACGAAAGGCCGCCTGATGCTTCCGCCGGAATTCCGCGACGCCATGGCCCTGCGGGGATCGGGGCGCGCGGCTGCCGGCGGAGCCTCGTCGTCTGCGCCTGCGGCGGGAACGTTCGTGCTCACCACCTACGACGGATGCCTCGTGGCCTTCTCGTGGGAAGACTGGGTGGAGCTGGAAGAAAAGTTCATGCGCATCCCCAATCCGTCGCCGAAGGTGCGCGCCTTCCGTCGTCTGGTCATAGGTGGCGCGGAAACGCACACGCCCGACGCCCACGGCCGCATTCTGCTTTCCGCCGATCACCGGGCCTACGCAGGTCTCGAGAGGGAAGCCACCCTGCTCGGTCTCGTGGACCGCTTTGAAATCTGGAACCCCGCCGCTCTGCGTGCCTCCATGGCGTCCGAAAATCTGGAAGGCGTCACCGAAGAGCTCGCCGCAAGCGGCATAGACTTTTCCCTTTAGCCCGCCCTTTCCGCCATGGTCCGTCACACGCCGCAACACGATTCCGTCACCGCAAAGAACGCCCGTCACGTGTCCGTGCTTCTCAATGAAGTGCTGGACGCTCTCGCGCCGCATCCCGGCGGCCGCTATCTCGACGGCACGCTCGGCCTGGCCGGACACTCCTCGGCGCTCATGGAACGGGCGGAGGGCAAGGCCTTTCTCTGCGGGCTCGACAGGGATCCGCAGGCGCTTTCCCGCGCGGCGGAGCGTCTTGCTCCCTACGGCGAGAACTGCCGCCTCTTTGCGCTGGAATACGCCTCCTTTGCCGACGCGCTGGACGCTCTCGGCTGGGAGAGCGTGGACGGCGCGCTGCTCGACATAGGCGTGTCCTCGCTTCAGCTCGACGTGACCGAACGCGGCTTTTCCCTGCACGGCGACGCGCCGCTCGACATGCGCATGGACATGGGCAGTCTTTCCGCGGCCGGACGGGAACCCTGGACGCAGTCGGCCCGCACCGTGGTGAACATGGCCGACGTGCACACGCTCCGGCGCATCATAGAGACCTACGGCGAAGATCCGCAGGCGCCGCGCATAGCCCGCGCCATCGTCGAGGCGCGGCAGAAGGCTCCCATAGAAACCACGGGGCAGCTTGCACAGATCGTGTGGCATGCCTATCCCGCCAAATGGCGCAGCGAAGCGCGCAACCATCCGGCCACGCGCACCTTTCAGGCCATACGCATGGTCGTCAACGACGAACTGGGACAGCTCGAACGTTTCCTCGACGCCATTCTTCCCCGTCTTTCCACGGGCGGAAGACTGGCCATCATCACGTTCCACTCTCTGGAAGACCGCATCGTCAAGCAGCGGTTCAGGCAGTGGAGCACCGACTGCCTCTGCCCGCCGCACCTGCCGCGCTGCGTGTGCGGCCATCATGCGGAGGTCTCGCTCCTGACCAGAAAACCCATCGTCCCGGGGAGGGACGAAATCGTCATGAACCCGAGAGCCGGCAGCGCAAAGCTTCGCGTCGTGGAGAAGCTGCCGCCGTTTGAAAAGGAGCTGTCATGAATTCGCACACCGCCACGCTCGGTTCCGGAGGCTGGTTCCTCATGCTGATCGTCTCGATTCTGTTCAGCCTGATCATGGGCGTCGCCCTCACCTGGCTGAGCATAGACCGCAGCGACACCGCCTACACCATTCAGAAGATGCAGCGCCAGACCGAGTCCGCGCGCGCCCACGTGGCCAAGCTTGAAGTGGAACGCGACAGCCTTCTTTCTCCCTACGTTCTCGGCAAGACCGCCGAACAGCTCGGCATGAGCATGGCCGATCCCGGCCAGATACGCCGCCTCAAACCTTCCAGCAAAGACTAGCGAATGCGCCCGAACAGTTCTTCCTCCTCGTCTTCCCGTCTCACGGGAAGACGGCGTCTCAATCGTCGCATAGCCCAGAATCAGCCCTCCGCCTCCCAAGGCAAAGGGCTGTTCTCGCGCTTGCGCGCGCGGTGGAACTGGCTCATCGGGCAGCGCTTTCACTATGCGGCCGTCATCTTCGTGGTGTGCTGGCTGCTTCTGTGGTTCCGCGCCTTCGAGGTGCAGGTGCTGCTCGGCCCGGTGTACAGCGACATGGCCGAGCGTCAGCACACCTACACCGAGGTCATCGAGGGAGCGCGCGGCAACATTCTCGACAGGAACGGCCGCGTGCTTGCCCGCAGCGTGGCCTGCCAGTCCGTGTACGCGAATCCCCGCGTCATGGAGGACATCAATGATGCGGCCAAGCGTCTTGCTCCGCTTCTGCACCGAAGCGAATCCGACCTTGCGGCCGTGTTCCGCAAAAACAAGGCCTTCATCTGGCTTGAGCGCAAGGTGGACGACGCCACCGCCACGGCCATCCAGAAGGAAGGCATTCCCGGCATAGGCCTCTCCCGCGAATTCGAGCGCGTGTATCCCTACCGGCATCTGGCCGGACAGCTCCTCGGCTTCGTCGGCGTGGACAGCCACGGTCTTGAAGGCGTGGAACTGGCCTATGACGACAGACTGCGCGGCACGAGCGTGAAGAGCCGCGTGTCGAGAAACGCGGCCGAACAGATTCTGAACGAAAAGCGGGATCCCGCGGATCAGCGCGGCGAGGACATCACGCTCACCATCGACGTGCAGGTGCAGTTCATTGCCGAAGACGTGCTTGCCGACGCCGTGCGCTCCTCGGGGGCGCGCTGGGGCGGCGTGCTGGTGTCCGAGGTGGCCACGGGCGAAATTCTGGCCTGGGCGCAGTATCCCTTCTTCAATCCCAACAACTACCGCGAGGCGAGTTCCGACATCTACCGCAACCGCCTTGCGGGCGACAGCCTCGAGCCCGGCTCGACCTTCAAGCCCATACTCATGGCCGCGGCGCTGGAAGAGAAGCTCGTCACGCCGAGCACCAAGATATTCTGCGAAAACGGCGTGTGGCGCACCCGCTACGCGCCCATACGCGACGACACGCACGCCTACGGCGAGCTCACGGCCACGGAAATCATCTCCCGTTCGAGCAACATCGGCATGGCCAAGATAGGCCTCATGCTCGGCGCGCAGAAGTTCCATTCCTATCTCGACAGGCTGGGCTTCGGCCAGCGCACGGGCATAGGCATACACGAGAGCCGCGGCATTCTGCGCGCCCCTCGCGACTGGAGCGAGCTCGACCTCATGTCCACGTCCTTCGGCCAGAGCCTTTCCGTCACCGGCATACAGATGCTTCAGGCCTACACCATTCTTGCCGACGGCGGCGAGTTCCGGCCGCTCAGCCTGGTGATGGACGAGCCCGGACAGAACACCACCTCTGCGGCGGGACAGCGCATCTTTTCCAAAAAGACCACGCGCACCGTGCTCAAGATGATGGAGGAAACCGTGGACGGCAACGGCACGGGCACGCGTGCGCGCATTCCCGGCATACGCGTGGCGGGCAAGACCGGCACGGCCCAGAAGGCCGACCATTCCGGCAAGGGCTACAGCCGCAAGCGTCTCGCCTCCTTCGGCGGCATCGTTCCCGCGGACAATCCGCGCTACGTCATCTACGTCATGCTCGACGAGCCCACCACCACGGGCTACGGCGGCGCCATCGCCGCGCCCGTGTTCCAGAAGGTGGCCTCGCGCACGCTGGCCTACAACGGCTATCTGCCCGACGTGACCTTCGCCATGGCCGAACAGGCGCAGGAAGAGAAGCTCACGCCCGCCCAGAAGGCGCAGCGCAAGAAGGACGCCATCTATCTTGCCAACCTTGCCAAGTACCGCGCCGAAAAGGCGAAGAAGGAGCGCGAGCGCGCCCAGAAGATGGCGGGCAAGGTCATGGCCGACAACACCCTCATGCCCAACCTCAGGGGGCTCACCCTGCGCAAGACCATAGAAACCTGCGTGGCCCGCGGCATCATTCCCACCATGCAGGGCAGCGGAACCTTCGTGCTCCGGCAGAGTCCTCCCCCGGGAAGCCGCATTACCGACGACAGCACCTGTACCGTCTGGCTCACCGACACCCCGCCCTTTTCCGAAGCGGAGACACCCCCTTCAAAGGAGTAAGCCCATGCGCATAACCTCTGCCCAGCTCTGCGACGAACTTCGCAAGAAACTCCGCAACGTTCAGACCGATTCCCGCCTCGTCGCCGAAGGCGACGTCTTCGTGGCCCTTCCCCCCGCCGTTCCCGGAGAACGCAGCAAAACCGCAAGTCACATCCGCATGGCGCTGGAGAGAGGGGCATGGGCGGTCGTGGCCTCCGCCCGCACCGTGGAAAGGATGAAGCTCAATCTGCGCGGCGACAGGCAGCACGCCTGGCTTCTCGTGCCCGACGTGCGCGCGCAGCTCGGCGCTCTTGCGGCCGCGCGCTTCGGCACGGAGAACCTCGACATTCCCGTCATCGCGGTCACGGGCACCAACGGCAAGACCACGTGCGCCTATCTTCTGGAACATCTGTACCGCTCAAAGGGCATACCGGTGGGCGTCATGGGCACCATAAGCTACCGCTGGCCCGGCCATGAGGAGCCCGCGCCCCTCACCACGCCGGACTGCCTCACCCTGCACCGCTCTCTTGCGGCCATGCGCGAGGCCGGCGCGAAGGCCGCCATCATGGAAGTGTCGTCCCACTCCATCGATCAGAAGCGCATTGCGGGCATAAGCTTCAGCGCCACGGCCTTCACCAATCTCACCCAGGATCATCTGGACTACCACAAGACCATGGAAAACTACTTTCAGGCCAAGCGCGCGCTCTTTGCCGACGCGCCGAAGAAGAACAAGGCCATGGTCATCAACAACGACGATCCCTACGGCCATCGCCTGCTTGAGGAATTTCCGCAGGCTCTCGGCACGGGCCTGCGCACGCCCCTTGCCGGGCGTCCCTTCCTTCTGGCCGACGTGCGCCGGGCCGACACCGAGGGTCTTTCGCTGCACTTCTACTGGCAGAAGAACCGGGAGGAACGCACGGACTGGGAAATGCACAGCCCCCTCATAGGCCTGCACAACGCAAGCAATCTTTCCACGGTGTGCGGCATTGCGCTTTCCATGGGATTTTCCGTGGAAGACCTTTCCTGCCTTGAAGGATTCATGGGGGTGCCCGGCCGTCTCGAACGCATTCCGGTGCCCGGCGCGGACAAGCCCTGGCTTCCCGGCGCGGGCACGGGCATCTTCGTGGACTACGCCCACACGCCGGACGCCCTTTCCAACGTGCTCAAGACTCTCGCCCACGCGAAGTTCTCCCGCATCATCACGGTGTTCGGCTGCGGCGGCGACAGGGACCGCACCAAGCGCGCGCCCATGGGCAGGGCCGTGGCGGAGCTTTCCGACATTGCCATCGTCACGTCCGACAATCCGCGCACGGAAGATCCTGAACGCATCATCGACGACATCATGCCCGGACTTGAGGGCGCGAAGGAAGTGCACCGCGAAAGCGACCGCAGAAAGGCGCTCGAGCTTGCGGTCAGCCTGCTCAAGCCCGGCGATGCCCTGCTCGTGGCGGGCAAGGGACATGAAAACTATCAGATCATTGGAACGGTGAAGCATCACTTCAGTGATCAGGAAATACTCAAGGAGCTTGTCTCGTGCTGATGACGCTGGAGGAGGCCGCAAGGGCCGCCCATGCCAAGGTGCTGAACGCCGCCGACGTAACGCTGCGCGGCGCGGTTTCCGACAACCGTGAAGCCGGGGCCGGAGACCTTTTCGCGGCCATCGTCGGTGAGCGCGCGGACGGGCACGACTTCGCCCGTGCCGCGGTTCAGGCCGGAGCCGCGGCCGTGCTTGCCGAACACGATCCCTTCGACGGGGAGAACGTCGCGCCCGTGCTCGTCGTGGACGATACGGTGAAGGCGCTCGGCCGACTGGGCCACGCCTGGCGCGAACGCTTTGGAGGCCTGGTGACGGGCATCACGGGCACGGCCGGCAAGACCACCACCAAGGAACTTCTCGCGCACGTTCTTTCCATGCACGGCAAGACGGCGAAGAACCGCATGAACCTGAACTCGCAGATAGGCATGCCCATTTCCATGATGGCGGCGGACGGCGACGAAGAATTCTGGGTCATGGAGGCGGGCATAAGCCACCCGAACGACATGGACGAGCTCGGCCCCGTCATGGAGCCCGACCTTGCGGTCATTCTCAACGTGGGTCCGGGGCACGCGCTCGGTCTCGGCGGCCGGGGCACGGCCTACTACAAGTCGCGCCTTCTCGCCCACGTGAGGAAGGGCGGACAGGCGCTCGTGAGCGCGGATTACGAGGATCTCGTGCGCGAGGCGCGCGCGGTCCGGCCCGACGCGGTGTTCTTCTCCACGCAGGGACGTTCCGTGCCCTACCGCGCGGGCTACCTCGGACTTGACGAAAACGGCCGGGGGAACTACCGTCTCTGGCTTGACGGCGAGGAGCTCGACGTCTCCTGCGCCCTTTCCGGCCCCTACGCCGCGGAAAACATCATCGCCGCGGCGGCCGCGGCCCGTCTGTCCGGCCTCTCGTGCGAGGAAATACGACAGGGGGTGGAAAGCGCGCCCTTCCCCGCCCAGCGCTTTGCCCGGCACGACCTTGCCGACTGGATCGTCATAGACGACACCTACAACGCCAATCCGCTTTCCGCCGCGCGCATGATCGAGGCAGCCGCCGAGCTTGCGAGGGACAGAACGTTCGTCTGCGTCATGGGCGCCATGGG
>NZ_CAJJIC010000035.1 GCF_905187505.1 uncultured Mailhella sp. | reverse complement strand
AAAAATGGAGAAATCCCAGTATATTAATAGGAAATAAAGCGCATTTTTCATGGTCTTTTCCTATGCGTTCATGCATAGGGCAAAGAAGAAAAATAATAATGTCATAGTCATAAAGTTGTATAAAAAACAAGAGGTTGAATCAGCGGAGCATATAACGACTGTGCTTTTTTACATATTATGCATAAAAGCATAGGTGTCATTAAAAAATAAAATTTTCACAAAATAAACGTAACATACTTGGATAATTTATTAATTTGTCGAAAATGGCGTCCTTGTTCAGGAAGGTGTCCCGGCTGCTGCCACGGAGAACGGAATATTCATAATATATTGTAATTAAATAATATTTTTATAAAAATCACGAATTTTTCATCTTGGCACGGTTCTTGCTTATCGAAAAGGGCGCGCGAGCAGAAAAGACGTGCTTGAACGCATTGCGCTGAAAGTGTCAAAACGGACGTGTGACGCCATGAAGGAGGGCGGAGTCTGCAGAGGCGTCGGCCTGCGGACGGTTTCCGGCATCGGCGGATTTTTTGCGGGACTCCTGATGCAGGGGCGGACCGGCAGAACGCTGGAGCCCGTGACGCGTCGTATGAATTTCAACCTGTTCAGGAGCTGCGGCTCCCGGAACCGGAGTCTGAAGCATCCGGTCCGAAACGAACCATCAAGGAGTTCAGTCATGAGTGCCATTGAAATGCTCAACCCCGAAGCCTGTGAATGCCATTCTCCGCAGGAGCGGCGCATTTTTGACGAGCAGAAGGGCAGGAAGGACAAATACTACGGCACGCATGCCCGCGTGTTCGATCTCATCGCCAGATTTGAAGGTCAGACTCCCGTCATCGACGTGGAACGTGCCCTGTATTTCACCCGGTCCATGCAGGAAACCGAAGGTCAGCCCCTTGTCCTGCGCTGGGCCAGAGCACTCATGCACATCGCCAGAAACATGACCGTGGAAGTCGAGGACGGACAGCTTCTGCTCGGCCGCGCCGGCGCCAAACTCGGCCGCTACGGCATTCTGTATCCCGAACTCGACGGCGACTTCCTCGACATCGCCGTGCGCGATCTGCCCTCCAGACAGCAGTCTCCGGCCGTCATCAGTCCCGAAGACGCCAGGATAGTCATGGAGCAGATTGCCCCCTACTGGAAGGGCAGGACCTATCACGAGGCCCTGAACCATGCTCTTCCGCCCGAGGTGCACAAGCTCACCTACTGCGATCCCGAAGGGCTCATTTCCCGCTTTGTGGTGAACGAAACTTCTTCCTTCCGGTCCTCGATCCAGTGGGTGCATGACTACGAAAAGATTCTGAAGCGCGGTTTCAACGGCATCAGGGCCGAGGCAGAAGCCAGGCTGGCCGCCCTTGATCCTTCCAGCCCCGTGGATCAGGTCGACAGGCGTCCTTTCCTCGAAGCCGTCATCATCGTGTCCGACGCCATCGTGCTGTGGGCCCGACGCTACGCGGCCAGGGCCCGTGAAGTGGCCGCCGCCACCGTTGATCCCGTGCGCAGGGCGGAGCTTCTGAAGATGGCCGAAATCGCGGACAAGGTGCCTGCCGAACCTGCGACCAGCTTCTATGAGGCCGTGCAGTCTCAGTGGTTCGTGCAGATGTTCTCCCGCCTCGAACAGAAGACCGGCACCACCATTTCCAACGGCCGCATGGACCAGTATTTTTATCCCTATTACAAGAAGGACATGGAAGAAGGCGTTCTTACCGAAGAGAAGGCCATGGAACTTCTGGAATGCATGTGGGTGGGCATGGCCGAATTCATCGACATGTATATCTCTCCCCAGGGCGGAGCCTTCAACGAAGGCTATGCGCACTGGGAAGCCGTGACCATCGGGGGACAGACCCCCGACGGCCGTGACGCCACCAACGAACTCACCCATCTCTTCCTGCGTTCAAAAAGAGAGTTTCCTTTGCACTATCCCGACCTCGCCGCCCGCGTGCACGCCCTTTCTCCCGAGGAATATCTCTGGGACGTGGCCGAAACCATCAAGTACGGCTCCGGCTTTCCCAAGCTGTGCAACGACGAGGAAGTGGTGCCTTTGTACGTGTCCAAGGGCGCCACCTTTGAAGAGGCACTGGACTATGCCGTTTCCGGCTGCACCGAATGCCGCATGCCCAACTGCGACACCTACACTTCCGGCGGCGCGTACATCAATTTTGCCGCGGCTCTGGAAATGTCACTGCGCAGAGGCAGAATGAAGAAATACGGCGACGAGCAACTCGGCGTCGAGACTCCCGATCCCCGTACGTTCAGGACCTGGAATGACATGTGGGAAGCCTATAAGGCGCAGCACCTTCTGCTCCTGCGCACGGCCTTCATTCAGCAGTACATCGTCACCAGAGTGCGCGCCGAGCACTTTGCCCAGCCCATGGGCTCCGCCATGCACGATCTGTGCATGAAGCACTGCCTCGATCTGCATTCCCGCCTCATCCCCGGAGGCATCAACCTCGGCTACTTCGAGTTCATGGGTTTCGGCACGGTCATCGATTCTCTTGTGGCCGTCAAGAAGCTGGTGTTTGAGGAAAAGCGTCTCACCATGGATCAGCTCATGGAAGCCGTCGACCATGACTATCAGGGCTATGAAGCCGTGCGGCAGCTCGTGAAGAACTGTCCCTGCTACGGCAACAACGATCCCTATGCCGACGCCATCGGCCGGGAGCTCGACCGCATTTCCGTGGAGTTCTCCAGGAAGTACTCGGAAGAAATGGGCATCTTCAATGACCTGCGCTACGTGCCCTTCACCTCTCACGTTCCGTTCGGCAAGGTGGTCGGCGCCACGCCCAACGGGCGTGTCGACTGGTTCCCGCTTTCCGACGGCGCCTCTGCCTCTCACGGCGCGGACGTGAACGGCCCCACCGCCGTGCTCATGTCCAACCACATGACCAAGAACTACAATCGACGCGAACGCGCCGCGCGTCTTCTGAACATCAAGTTCACGCCCAGGACGGTGGAAGGCGATGCCGGCACTGAAAAGCTCATTCAGTTCATCCGGACCTGGTGCGATCTCAAGCTGTGGCACATTCAGTTCAACGTGCTCAATCAGGAAACGCTCATCGCGGCCCAGAAGGAGCCGGAGAAGTATCGCAACCTCATTGTCCGCGTGGCCGGTTACAGCGCCTACTTCGTGGATCTCTCGCCCGATCTGCAGAATGATCTGATCGCCCGTGCCGACCACGACGATCTGTAGCATGCGGAGCTTCGACGTTCTTCCGGCTTCTCCTCCCTGCCGGGGAGAGGCCGGTTCCGGTGAGGGCTGCTGCATGGAGCGTTCCGTGTCGTCCGGGGCCTGTCGGGGCCGGTTTCGGGACATCGCCTGGAGTTTCATGCAGAGACAAAAAATTTTTTCCGCCATGCGCACGAGGTCGTCATGAGTACGTTTGAGGACAGAAAAGTTACCGGCCAGGTGTTCAACATCCAGAAATATTCCGTGCACGACGGGCCGGGCATCCGTACCATAGTGTTCGCCAAGGGCTGTCCTCTGAAGTGCCGATGGTGCAGCAATCCCGAATCGCAGAGAACGCAGCCGCAGATGGCGTTCAACCCCGGCCGCTGCATTTCACCGGACAAGTGCGGATTCTGCATTCCGGCCTGCGCGCAGGGAGCCATACGTGAGGAAAGAGGATCGATCGTCATCGACTGCGACCGTTGCGCCGACTGCAGGACTTTCGACTGCGCCGGGGCCTGTCCTGCACGGAGTCTGATCGTTTACGGCCGGGAACGCACCGTGGAAGACGTGCTCGACGTCGTTGCTCAGGATGCGCTTTTTTACTCGCGTTCAGGCGGGGGCATGACTGTTTCCGGCGGCGAGCCGCTGTTTCAGAAGCGGTTCGTGATGGCGCTTCTGCGCGAGGCCCGCAGACGGCGCATAAGAACGGCCGTTGAAACCTGCGGCTTCGTGCCGTGGGAAACGCTGGAAGAGGCCGTTCCTCTGCTCGGCTGCATTCTGTTCGACGTCAAGCATGCCGACGCCGAAAAACACAGACAGGGCACGGGCGTGGGCAATGAGCTCATTCTTTCCAATCTGACGAAGCTTCTGAACTGCTTTCCCGACAAGCCCGTGCTGGTGCGCACCCCCGTCGTTCCCGGGTTCAACGACGATGACGACACGGCCCGAGCCATAGGACGACTTCTCAAGGGGTACGCCAACGTTTCCTATGAGGCTTTGCCCTATCATCGCCTCGGGGCCCAGAAATACACGTTTCTTGCCCGGGAATATCCCATGGGAGACGTTTCCCTTTCTGCCGGAGCGGCCGGGCGCGTGCAGGCCATCGTGGATGAGGAGCGTGGTGCGAAGTAGCGTCGTTGGCGCGGCAGCAAAGCATAGGGAAGGAGAATGCCTGTCGGCTTTTGTTGCCGCCTCATGCCGAGACCGGGGAAAACGGCATGAGAAAAGAGTTCAGGGCCCGCTGCGGGGCCTGCGGCCGCGTTTGGGATGCGGGGGGAGCCGCTGCGTCATGACGGGTTCCATGTACGGATTTTCCGACAGGGGCGGTGATGTGCCGGAAAGACCGCCCATATGCGGAACCGGCATCGGCACCGTGATGTCCATGGTTGTCCGGCGTGATCGCGGTTTTCTTCCTCCCTGCGGCGAAGGTCGTGTGGAAAGACGTCCGTCGTGTGCCTGAAGGCGCAGGATCGTTTTTTTCGTCCGCTTCCGTGTCCCGCGGCGCTCCCTCCCGCCGGGAGTCCGGCGGACGCGTGCGTGAGCGCCGGTTGAGAGATAAATGAATTTATTGCAGAATGTTCGGGCTGGCAGAACCTTTTATCCTCATGTCGGGTTGCTCATGGATTCCGTGCTTCTTGAATATATGGAACAGGCTTTGGACGTTTTTCAGGACGGCATCTGGATAAGCGATGCGGACTCCACGTGTCTGTTCGTCAATAAAAAGTATGAGGAGCTGAGCGGCTTTTCCAGAAAGTGGATGGTGGGGCGCAAGGCCACGAGCATCGTGGCGGAAGGAGTGTTCGATGTTGCGGTCAATCCCGAGGTCGTCAGCAGCGGAAAACCCGTTTCCAAGATTCAGACGCTTTCCAACGGCCGACACCTGTCGCTGGACGGTTTTCCCATTGTCGATAGTGACGGCAGGGTGGTCATGTGCATCACCTTCATTCGTGACATCAGCACCATCGTGGACATGGAAAACAAGCTGGCGCATCAACGGGACCTTCTGAACACGCTGGTCCGTCTTGCCAGCAATTCCTGTCTCCAGGGCGCCGAGGACGGAAGCAACTTTATTTTCAGTCCCGCCATGGAGGCTTTTCTTTCCAAGGCCCGCATCATGGCGCAAACGGACATTTCCATCCTCGTTCTCGGAGAAACCGGCGTGGGCAAGGACGTCATGGCGCAGCGCATTCACGCCATGAGCCGCAGAGCCGAAAAGCCGTTCATCAAGGTGGACTGCGGAAGCATTGCTCCCAGCCTCATAGAATCGGAGCTGTTCGGCTACATAGGCGGGGCCTTTTCCGGAGCGAGCCGGAGCGGTCGCATAGGACTCATCGAGGCGGCCGCCGGAGGAACCGTGTTCTTCGATGAAATTGGCGAACTGCCCCTGGCGCTTCAGACAAGGCTTCTGCGTTTTCTGCAGGACGGAGTCATCGTCAGGGTGGGCTCGAACACGCCGAAAAAGGTGGACGTGCGCGTGATTGCCGCCACCAACAAGGATCTGGAAAAGGCCGTGGCAAAAGGCGAGTTCCGCAGCGATCTTTACTATCGGCTGAAGATAGCGGTGCTGAATGTTCCTCCGCTGCGCAGGCGAAAGGACGACATCATGCCGCTCGCTCAGTTTTTCCTCCGGTACTTTTCCAGAAAGTACAACAGAGCCGTCACCATGGGGGACGATGTGGAAGAGCTGCTCCTCTCCTATGACTGGCCGGGCAACGTGCGGGAGCTCAGGAGCATGATGCAGGAGGCCGTGGTCACCTGTCCGAAAAACGTGGTGAAGGCGGACAATCTGCCCATCCGTCGCGCGGTCCGTCCGCGGGAACCGTCCCCTTCGGAAACGGAGTTTGATTTTGAGGGCAGGGATTACCACGACATCATGCGTGAAATGGAATGTCGGATGCTGCGGGCTGCCATAGCGCGCTGTTCCGGCAACATGACGGCGGCGTCAAGGATGCTCCGCATGGACAGAAGCACCATGTTCCGCAAGATCAGGGAACTGGAGAGGCACGGGCTGAAGGTGCTGTGAGCTGGGCGGACTGCGCGTTTTCCGCCGTGACACGGTCGTTTCCGGCGTGCCCCGGAGGAGACGTTTCAGGCCGTTTCCAGACCTCTTGCGCATGAGAAGGACCGGTCCGCAGGGGCGGGCCGGTCCTTCGAGCGTGCGGACTTTTCGGCCGTTATTCGCCGAGAGCCTTGTGATAGGCGTCGAGCGCCTTTTCCAGATAGTCTCCCGACGGTTTTTCCGGCAGACTCCATGCCAGGGCATGCAGACCGGCGGCAAGGTCGCCCCAGTCTATCCAGCCCATGTGGGCGAGGCGGAGCACCTTGTCCTTGAGATTGCCCTGCCCGGCCGTGAGAATGACGCCGCATTCCTTGAAGGCCCTGGCGACGACGGGACCGGCGGGCAGATCGTCGGGCATGCGCACGCTGGTCAGTCCCCAGGTATAGCGGCCTTCTTCTTTGACGAAGAGTTCCATGCCCATGGCGGCAATGCCGGTTCTCGCCATCTGCGTGAGGGCCCACTGTTTTTTGAAAACGTTGTCCATGCCCATTTCCTGCAGCATGGTGAGCGCTTCGTGAAGCCCCACGAGCAGACTGATGGGCGAGGTGTAGTGCGTCTGATTTTTTTCGCAGCTTGCCCGTTCCGCCGTAAGGTCGAAATAGTAGCACTGGGGGCGCACCTCGGAGGCGCGTTTCCATGCGCGGGGAGAAAGCGCCACGAAGGCCAGTCCGGGCGGAAGCATGAGTCCCTTCTGCGAGCCGGTGATGAGGCAGTCTATGCCCCATTCGTCCATGCGCACGGGCGAGATGGAAACGGCGGAAATGCCGTCGGCCACGAGAAGCACGTTTCGTTCGCGGGTGACGGCCGCCACTTTCTGCACGGGGTGCAGCACGCCGGTGGAGGTTTCGGAAATCTGCATGAACACGCCGCGTATGGCGGGGTCATGATCGAGCATGGCGCGGATTTCCTCGGGATCGAAGGAGGTGCCGGGCTCCTTGCGCAGCACGACGGGCTCAAGACCGCGCTGGGTTACGATGTCCACCCAGCGGTTGCCGAAGTGACCTGCCGTGGCCACGAGCACCTTTTCTCCGGGTTCGAACAGATTGAAGGCCGCGGCGGTCATGCCGCCGGTGCCGGAGCAGGCCAGAGGAAGAACGGGAGACTCCGTGCAGAAGAGGCTCTTCAGCATGACCTGGTTTTCGGCCAGAATGGTCTTGAACGCATCCTTGCGGTGATGAAGCAGCGGAGCGGCCATGGCCAGACGGACACGGTCTGGAATGGGCGTGGGGCCCGGGGTGAGCATACGGGTAGCCTGAATGGATGACATGACGGAACCTCTTGAGCCGGCGAAGCGTCGGGGGATAAGTGGCGCGAAAAATGCGCGTTTTTCACGGTATAGAAAAAGGGAAGGCTCGGCAAGCGCAGGGGACGGCGTGGGAAAAAATCATCGTCGGCAAACGGCGGGGATGCGCCGGAAGGTTCGCTTCGGAGAAGGGCGACGCAGAAAACGCGGGAGGTGCGTGAGAGGTGGTGTTCGGCGCATAAAAAGGCGGCCCTCCGTGGGAGGGCCGCCGCACGGTTATTCCGGCAGATGAAAGAGGAAGGTCTTGAGATAGGCCGTTTCCGGCATGGCGGGATGAATGGGATGATCCGGCCCCTGAAAGCCCTGGAAGAGAAGCCTGGCATGACGGCGTCTTTTTCCCGCCGCGCGCGTGACCAGACCGCGAAGTGCGTCGGCTTCCAGATGGTGAGAGCAGGAACAGGTCATGAGCATTCCGCCGGGTCTTACCAGATCAAGGCCGATTTCATTCACCCGCTGATAGGCTTCGAGTCCCTGCTTCGCGTCCTTCTTGCGCTTGATGAAGGCCGGAGGATCGAGACAGACGATGTCGAAGGTGCGTCCCTCGCGGCGCAGATCCGCCAGCAGGGTGAGCGCGTCGCCCTGAAGAAGCTCCGTTTCCGTGCCGAACTGTTCGGCGTTGCGCTTTGCGTAGGAGAGCGCATGCGCCGAGGCGTCCATGAAGGTGACTTTTCCTGCGCCGTTTTTTGCCGCCAGAGCCCCGAAGCCGCCGGCGTAGCAGAAGGCGTCGAGCACGCTGCAGCCTTGCTGTGCCTGCACGAAGGGCGTGAGCGCGGCGCGGTTTACGCGCTGATCGTAGAACCATCCGGTCTTCTGTCCGTTCTTCAGCGGAACGGCATAGCTCATGCCGTTTTCTTCCACGGAAATTTCTTCGGGAACATCGCCTGAGGCGACGCGCTGGAAGCGTTCCAGCCCTTCAAGGTCGCGCGAGGCCACGTTGTTGTCGAGAAGAATGGAGGAAGGGTGCAGAAGGCTGTCGAGCACGGAAAGAAGTTCGTCCGTGTGCGCGTCCATGCCCGCCGTGGTGATCTGGCAGACCACATGGTCGCCGTGACGGTCGGCCACAAGACCGGGCAGAAAGTCGCCCTCTCCGTGGCAGAGACGGTAGAAGGGCGTGCGGAACATCCTTTCGCGCAGGGCGAGGGCGTCGGAAAGACGACGGTGCAGAAGAGAGGCGTCGAGGACTTCGTCCGCTTTGCGGCTGACCATGCGCACCGCAATGAGCGAGGCGGGGTTGACGTAGCCTGTGCCGAGCGGGCGTCCGCCGCAGTCGGCCACGAGCACGGACTGGCCGGGAGCAAAGGAGCCAAGGGGGGAGCGCTTCGTGTCTATTTCGTTGCTGAACACCCACAGGTGCCCGATGCGCAGACGTCGGTCCTCGCCCTTTTTCAGAAAGACGGTTTCCATGGGATATTCTCCGGTGATGGGAGGAAGGTGATGAAGGCGGGGCCCCGTGCCGGGGCGGAAGAGGCTGCGCGTCCGAAACCCGGCGGGGTCCGGCCGGCGTTGCGGCAAAGAGGCGCGTGGCACCGCGCCGTCAGAACAGTCCCAGAATGAAGATGCAGAACCAGAGCGCCGCGTTGAGGGCCAGCATGAGGAACACGGCGGCGGAGGCCATGTCCTTGGCGTTCTTCACCGCAATGTTGTAGTCGCGGGTGATGAGGTTGAGCGCTTCTTCAATGGCGGTGTTGATGAGCTCGGCCATCATGACGAGAAGCCACGCTCCGAGGGCGACAAGCCAGGTGACGAGGGGCTTGCCGCAGACGGCAAGCAGCACGATGAGGGCGAGAAGAACACCGCATTCCTGCCGGAAGGCAAGGCTGAGGCGGACGCCGGTACGAAGCCCGGCAAGCGAGTAGCCCGCAGCCTTGAAGATGTGAAGGAATCCTTCCCTGAAACGTTTTTTGTCCATGATCAGGCCTTCTGCTCCGTCTCTCCGCCTATTTCAAAGGAGCGGAACTGGTTGGCCTGTCCGTTGGCCTTGGGGCATTCCTTGCGCAGATAGCAGATGTCGCATGCACCGTGGAAGGGGTAGGGCGTGAGAACGCTGAACTTGGGCAGCATGGAGTGGGTCACGTCCTGGTAGTCCAGACCTTCGGCGGCGAGGGCCTCGCGCAGCGCGGCCGTGGGCTGGGGAGCGGGCGCGCAGCCGGCTTCTTCCACTTCGGGCATGAGCTGGTACACGGCGCACTGGCACATGGTCTGGCCGAGTGCGCTCAGACGGAAGCCGTATTCCGCGGACTTCGCCCATTCTTCATCCACTTCCTTTTCCACATCCTGATCAAGCCAGAGGGCGAGATAGCGCCCCTTGCCGGTTTCCAGCTTGATGGCGTGGAGCTTGGGCAGCCAGCGTTCCCAGACGTCGGCCAGCTCTTCAAGCACCTTGCCGCCGAGGCGTTTTTCGGAAAGAAGGCCCAGCAGCAGTTCAAAGTCGAAAATGGGACGGACTTGCAGCGTTTCCTTGGTGTAGCTGTTCATAGAATTCCTCTTGGCAGTGATGTCGGATAGGCCGGATTTCCCGCCTGAGCCGTCAGAATGTTCCACTGTGCCGCGCGTGAGCCGTTCCGTCAAGTGTCGGCGCGGCGTCGGCCCCGGAGAGTATGTTCTTTACTTGCCGGGCAAGGCGCGATATGAAGGGAAATTCAAGGTTCGCCCGAGAGGCGGCCTCATTTTTGCGAGGTTCTCATGAGTCAGATCAGATATCCCAGCCGGGTGCGTTACGAGTACAGTCAGGACCCCGACTGCCGTCTTCAGTACACGCACGGCGTGTGGGGCGGCATCAATCCTCAGGGCGAAATAGAAGTGAATTTTTATGTGGAGAGCGACAAGCTTCCCTCGTTTTCCGAAAGGGCCGTGGAGCCTGACGGGGCCTTCGGCGCGGAAGTGGTGCCCTTTGACGAGGAAGAACGCGTCATCACCCGTCACATCCATTCCCGCGTGCTGTTCAACTACCACACCGCCCGTGCGCTCATGGAGTGGCTCGAGGAGAAGATCGACACGCTGGAAATGGAAGAGAGCGCCAACTTCAATCCTGAAGAAAGCGGACCTGAGGTGCAGCAGTAATGCCCCGGAAGAATCGTTACCAGATAGGCGGCGAGGAAGAGCAGGAACGCGTGAGCCGTTCGCAGAAGAAGCGCGACAGTTCCGCCCTTCAGTCCGTGGGAGAAAAGCTGGCCAAGATTCCCGCCGTCAAGCGTGCCCGTCTGCCTCTGCCCCCCGATCTGAAGGAAGGTCTGGACGAATACGACCGGTTGTCGGGCTTTGAGGCGAAAAGACGGCAGCTTCAATACATAGGCCGTCTCATGCGCGAAGCCAGAGAAGAAGGAACGCTTCAGCCCGTGCTGGACGCCCTGGACCTTCTGGAATAGAGTTTCTTCCGGAAAAAAACGGCGGAAATCACTTTTTTCTTGACTGCCGTGGCCGAATCTGGCAAAAGCATATATGCAACGGGGATGTAGCTCAGTTGGGAGAGCGCTTGAATGGCATTCAAGAGGCCAAGAGTTCAATTCTCTTCATCTCCACCAGAATTTCAGCCGCCTGTGTAAACAGGCGGCTTTTTTCATATCTGTGTTTGGAGAGCATGGCATGAAAACCGAGATCCGCATTGACGACGATGTTTTTTCCCGTTGCCCCGAGTGTCGCCTCGGCTGGCTGACCTATCAGGCTGAGCCCCGTCCGTCCGGGCAGGACATAGCCGCGTGCTTCGATGCGCTTGTGCCTGAGCTGAAGCTTCGTCTTGAGTCGACGGCGCTTGCCGACATGCCCAATCTCGGCGAGTCCCGCAGGGGATATCGTGCCTGCGGCAAGGACCCGGGCCGCTGGAGAGTGTCTTCCGAGGCGCTGTACCGTCGCGTGCGTCAGGGCAAGGATCTGTACCGCATCAACAGCGTGGTGGACGTGAACAATATCGTTTCTCTGGAAACGGGCTTTTCCCTCGGTTCCTATGACATGGATCATCTGCAGGGGGCCGTAGTGCTGCGTCGGGGACGTCCCGGCGAGAGCTATCCCGGCATAGGCAAGGACTCCGTGGATCTTGAGAACATGCCGCTTCTGGCCGACGAGGCCGGGCCCGTGGGCAGTCCCACCAGCGATTCCACGCGCGCCATGGTCACCCCGGAAAGCCGCAGGCTCCTGACGGTCATTTATTCCTTTTCTTCCCGTGAGGCGCTTGAGGAGGCGATTCGTCTGGCTGTTTCCCGGTTTCAGACACTGGCCGGAGCCGAAGGCCTCGAGTTCGGCATGGTGGAGAGAGCTTTTTGATGAATGTGAGTTTCAGTGATCGCGGCTTCTGGATAGGCACGGTCTATTGCGTGCTGGCCGCGCTGGCCTGGGCCATCATAGGGCCTGTTTCCCGTGTGTGCTTTGCGGAAGGCATGGATCCGGCTTCCGTGGCATTCTGGCGCATGGCCATATCCGGAGCGTGCTTTCTCGTGCATGCGCTGCTTCGCGGAGGCATGCGCGCGTCGCGGCGGGATTTTGTGAGCATGGTGCTCTTCGGCGCCGTCAACGTTTCCCTCGTCATTCTTTCCCTTCAGATAGCCATCCAGAAGAGCGGCGGAGCCATCGCCATCATTCTCATGTTCACGGCGCCGGCCTGGGTAGCCTTCTTTTCGCGCATCCTTTTTCATGAGGCCATCAACTCTTCCAAGATAATGGCGTTGGCTCTGGCCATGGTGGGCACCAGTCTTGTCTGCCTGTCCGGCGGAAGCCTCGGCAAGGAGGTTTCCTATGTTGGCATAGGCTGCGGGCTTCTGTCCGGCTTCACCTATGCCTTTCAGTTTCTATTCTTCACGTGGTACAAGGACCGTTATTCCACGCAGGCGCTGTTTGCCTTCACCTTCATTCCGGCGGCGCTGGTGCTCTCGTTCTTCGCGTCGTTCGGGCCCGTGTCCCTGCACGCTGCGGTGGCGCTGTTCATTCTCAGCTTCGTGTCCACCTATGTCTCTTATTTCTGGTACGGGCAGTCGCTGCGCTATCTTTCCCCCGTGCAGGCCGCCATTCTGGGCAATCTTGAACCTGTGGTGAGCACGCTGCTCTGCTGGTGGATCTGGAACGAGAATTTTTCTCCCATCGGCTGGGCGGGCTGCGCGCTGGTCATAGGCTCGGTGCTGCTGCTTACGCTGAGGAAGCACTGATGCCTCATCTTCAGAAGGCGTCTTTTTCGCCCTCCGGGAAATCCCGGAGGGCTTTTTCATTCGCATTTCAGAGGCTGGTCAGGTTGCCGAGGAAAAGATAGGCGAAGCCGAAGTAGATGAACACGCCGAGCAGGTCCATGACGGACGTGATGAGCGGCGAGGAGAGCGTGGCGGGATCCGTGCCGAGACGGCGGGCGAGAAAGGGCAGCAGAAGTCCGATGATGCCGCCTGCGGCAGTGCATACGAACATGCTCAGTCCCACGGTAAGCAGCACGTCGATGCCCGTGCCCTTGGAGAAACAGGCGAGTAGGCCTTCGAGAACGGCCACGGTGAGACCGAGGGCGCAGGCCACGGGAAGCTCCCGCCGAAGTACGCGCCACACATCTTTCCGGCAGAGACTTACGTCTCCTACGGCCATGGCGCGTATGACCAGCGTGGCGGACTGGCTTCCCGTGTTGCCTCCCATGTCCACGATGGGAGAGATGAAGGCCGCAAGCACGATGACCTTTGAAAGAAGTTCTTCCTGGGCGGCAACGAAAGTGCTCGTGACGACCCCGAACACGGTAAGAAATATCAGCCAGAACACGCGTACCTTGAACATGACGAACAAGGGGGAGTTCAGGATGTCGAGGTCCGAGTCCTCCGCCGTGGCCGTGCCGCCGAAGCGGGCGAGACGGGCGGCGTCCAGTTCCTTTTCCATGTCCATGGCATCGTCCACGGTGAGGATGCCCATCATGGCATTGTTTTCATCCATGACGGGCAGCGCCAGAAGATCGTAGCGACGTATCATTTCCGCGGAGCGTTCACGGGGCCATGAGGCGCGTGCAAAAAAGGGGCGGCGCATGATGCTTTCCATGGTGGCGTCATCGTCGGCCAGAAGCAGTTCACGCAGCGACACGGTGCCGAGCAGATGTCGTTTTCTGTCGAGCATATAGACGATGTAGACGGTTTCGCTGCGTCTTGCTGCGGCCCGCACGGTCTTCAGTGCGGCCGAAACGCGGGTTTCCGGCAGAACGGAGAGGTATTCGGAGGTGGTGGCGGAACCTGTGCTTTCTTCCGGAAACGCGGCAAGCCGGAGCAGGTCTTCCCGGATATCCGCGGGGAGAGAGGAAAGAAGCTTCTGCTGCGTTCCGACATCGAGCAGAGCGTAGAAGTCGGCTCGCTCGTCTGCCGGCATGTGTTCGAACAGCGCCGCCGTACGCCTGACGTCCATGGCAAGGAAGAGTTCCTTCTGAAGCTCTTCGGAAAAGTATCCGAACAGGCCGGCAGCCGTTTCGGCGTCCAGTTTTTCCAGAAGAGCGAGTACGGTTGCACGGGGAAGGGAGGAGAGCGCTTCCGCCATGTCGGAGGGATGGGTTCTTCCGGCGACCTCCACAAAGTCGCGGGCGTGACGGGCATGAGAAATTTCACGGATGGAGAGCAGAATATCCTTACGGGTCATGGCTGTTTTCCTCTTTGAGTTCTGAGGTGGAAGGCAGAAGGGGACCGGGGGCCGGGGAGAACGTACTGTGACTGTCCATGGAAACTCCTTGTTGTCTGGATTGTTGAAGAAAGGTCCGCAGATGCGCGGAAGCCGCAGAGCGGAAAAGGGCGCTGAAGAAGACCGGCGGCCAATGCGGCCGGACGTACGGGATGGAAGGGCGCCTTTGGCGGAAAATGAGGGCACGCGCAGAGCTGCCCGGGCGGCATTCCGTCAGAAGGCGCTAGAGCGATGGAGGAAGGAAGGGTGGCGTCGAAGGACGCGACGGCACGCGGAGCGCATGCCGCCGGAAGAAGCGGAAGAGAGGGTGGGAAAGCATGGAACCTCCTCGTCAGGCCGGACGGCCTGCGGGAGGAAGAGGCGCAAGGTCGTTCAGCTCAGGCGGTTGAATATGGAGCAGGTGATACTGGGACTGTCGGACGACATGAAAACTTCCTTGCGTAGAGAGTGTTGTTGGCCCCGGTTAGCCCGAAAGGGCGTTTCTGTCAAGTCAATGACGGAGGCAGAAGCGTGGGAATGACGAAGGGGCCGGAGGCCGTTTGCGTCGAAAAGTCCCGTCCGTCGCAGGCGTGAAAAAGCCCGCATCCCAGAGGATGCGGGCTTGAAGAAGTTCTATGTTTTGCCGAAGCGGGATCAGGCTTTTTGTGCCTTTATCCAGGCCATGGCTTCGGGCAGATTCAGGGTGCCTTCATAGATGGCGCGGCCGGAAATGGCGCCCTGAAGATTGGCCTTCACGCTGAGCGGATAGAGCGCCTTGATGTCGTCCAGCGTGGCAACGCCTCCGGCCGCCACTACGGGCACGGGACTCGTTTCGGCCAGATGGGAGAGCATGGGAATGTTCACGCCGCTCTGCATGCCGTCGCGGGCTATGTCGGTATAGATGATGAAGGCCGTGCCGTCGCCCACGAGACGGGGCATGACCTCATCTACGGTGAGTCCTGCGTCGGTCACCCAGCCGCGGGTCTTGAGACGGCCGTCCACGGCATCGAGGGACACGCCGATCTTTCCGGGGAACAGCGAACAGAGTCTGGCGTATTCCTGCGGCTTTTCCAGAGCCATGGTGCCTATGATGAGACGCGTGACGCCGGCGTCGAACCACATGCGGGCGGCATCTTCGTCGCGCACGCCGCCGCCGAGTTCAATGGGAATGTCGAGTCTTGCGCTGATGCGCGCCACAAGATCGGCGTTCACGCTCTTGCCCTGAAAGGCTCCGTCAAGATCGATGAGGTGCAGCCATTCCGCGCCCTGCTCCTGCCAGTGCAGTGCGGCAGCCACGGGATCGTCGCTGAACACGGTGGACTCGTCGGCTCTGCCCTGTTTCAGACGCACGGCCTTGCCGTTCTGAAGATCGACGGCGGGAAAGATGATCATAAGCCGAACTCCTTTACGGCCTTGTCCATGCCTTCGGCTGCGAGCTCCTTGGCCGTGACCCATCCGCCGCCGCGCTTGAAGAAGGTGCCTATCTTGGTGATGTCGCTGGCAAGGGGCTTCTGCTCTTCGGCGAAGTGACAGCGCATGACAAGACTGACCGGCTCGCGTGCGTCGATGAGATAGAAGTCCTCGTTGACGGCTGCCGCGGAAACGACTCCCGCCTTGCCGCCCACGCGTTCCTGCATGGTGATGACGTGCGGCACGACGATCATGTCCGCACCGACGGCTCTGGCGCGCTCGGCCCAGGTGACGAGCGCATTGCGGCGGCCGCGGGCGTCTCTGGCCATGTCGCCCTGAATGTCGGCTTCGGACAGAAAGACGTAACGATGAAGGGAAGGATGGAGCTTTTCGCGGAACAGCGCGTCGAGTTCATTCAGCGTCTGGCCGGAAATCTTTTTCTGGTCTTCGGGGATGAAGCCGGAAAGAAGCTCGGTGGTCTGCGTAGGTTGCGTGAAGGGCGCAACGGCCACGACAAGATCGGGCATGATGAGGCGCTGCTGCTCGTCGGCCTTCTGGCAGCCGGCCAGCAGGCAGAGGCAAAGCAGAGCGAGAAGAAAATGGCGGAAATGCATCAGTCGAGACTCCCCTTGGTGCTGGGCATGCGGTCGTCGCTGCGTCGTACAGCCTGCGCCAGCGCAAGTCCCAGTCCCTTGGCGGCGGATTCCAGCAGGTGATGTCCGTTTTTGCCGTACTGGAAGGAGATGTGAAGATTGCACTGTGCCGCGGAGGCCAGAGCCTTGTAGAATTCCCGCCATACGTCCTTTTCCTCGCCGGCCATGACCGGGGGAAGCAGCTCGTCGCCGCGGAATTCCAACCACGGACGGCCCGAGAGATCTACGGTCACGTCGGCGAGAGCCTCGTCCATGGGCACTCTGGCCCAGCCTGCGCGGGCTATGCCCTTGCGGTCGCCGAGCGCTTCGCGCAGAGCCCTGCCGAGGCACAGCGCCACGTCTTCGGTGGTGTGATGCGCGTCGACGTGCATGTCGCCGGAGCAGGTGAGGCACAGGTCGAACCTGGCCCAGAAGGCCAGAAGCGTGATCATGTGATCGAGCATGCCGAAGCCGGTTGACACGGTGGTCTGTCCCGTGCCGTCCAGCATGAGTTCCAGCCTCACGGAGGTTTCTCCGGTGGCTCTCGAAAGCTTGGCACTGCGGACGGCGTCGCCTGAAGTCATCATGCCTCCTCCTTGTCTTCCTTGTTTTCCGGCTTGTCTTCCTTCTTCCTGTAGGCCATGGCCGACACATAGATGCTCACCTCATAGAGAAGCAGCATGGGAATGGCCATAAGGCACTGGGAAAACACGTCGGGAGGCGTGAGAATGGCGGCCACGATGAAGATGACCAGAATGGCGTAGCGCCGGGACCGACGCATGAAGGCCGGAGTGAGCAGGCCGAAGCGCGACAGGAAGTACGCGAACAGCGGCATTTCAAACACCACGCCGAAGGCGATGAGAAGCTTGAGCGCGAAGCTGAGGTATTCTTCCACCGAAATCATGGGCACGATGGTTTCGGAGGCAAAGCCCATGAAGAACTGGAAAGCTATGGGGAACACCAGAATGAAGCAGAACGCCGCACCCGCCAGGAAGAAGATGGAGGAGAAGAAGGCGAGCGGAAGCACGGCCTTTTTTTCCTCGCGGTACAGTCCTGGCGCGATGAACGCCCACAGCTGATAGAAGGTAAAGGGACTCGTGCCGAACAGAGACGCCACGAGGGCCACCTTCATGTAGGTGAAGAACGCCCCCTGAGGAGAGGTGTAGATGAGCTTGCTGCCTTCGGGCATGCAGGCCTGAAGAGGCGCGGAAAGAAAGGCGTACAGCGGTTCGGAAACGCCGTAGAAGGCCACGAATCCGAGCACGACGATGATGACGATGCGGAACAGACGGCGGCGCAGCTCGTTGAGATGGCCTATGATGCTCATGGGGACATCGTCTTCAGCGCCTTCGGGTTCCTCGTCGTCATCTTCCCGGTCGGGGGTCTTTTCAGGAGCCTGAAATGAGGCAAAGGTCGGCGCGTTCTCATAGGGAGGCACGGGCTCCCGGGCCCCTGCTTCCGTGTCGCCGCTTTTTTCCGTGTCCGTTGCTTCCGGCCGGTCGCCGGAGCTTTCGGCAAAGAGATCGAGCGGACCGTGAGGGCTGCCGTCTTCCGAAATGTCGTCAGACGTTGCCGGGGAGTCCTCGTCCTTCGTCGTGTCGTCGTTCTTCTCCTCTGCGGGAGAAGGTGCGTTCGTGTGGTCGCCGGTCATGTCGGAGTCGCCGTCCCCGGCGTCAGAGACGTCTTCCTTCGATTCTCCGGTCGGAAATTCGTGCCCCGAGGCTGCGGCCGCAGCTGCCGCGGCATAATAGGAAGCGAGATCGGGCTTCGCCTCCGCAGCATCGTCATGATTGTGTTCCCCGCTGGCCGGGGACTGGGAAATGTCTTTTTCTTCCATACCGGTGAACCGTTCAGGCCTTGTTTTCCGTGTCCGAAACAGGACTGCCGGTCGTGCCGGACGTCGTCTTTTCACTATTTGCCGCCGCCTTTTTTGCCTTGGCCTTTTCTGCCTCTTCCTCAAAGGCTATTTCCGTATTGAGCGTGCGCTGAAACTCCGTGGACACGCGCCGGAATTCTCCCATGGCGCGGCCGAGCGTATGCGCAATTTTGGGCAGATTCTTGGGTCCGAGAACGAGAAGGGCCACGACCAGGATGACCAGCAATTCTGTGCTGCCGATGCCAAACATCTATAAAAACTCCTCAAGAGGGTTGTCTCTCCGTCAGCCTTGGACGGTAGCATATCGTTGGTATGCCTTCAAGTGCATCCTTGGCTTGCGCAGACTGCGGCATGAGCGCAGCCGTGGGGTTTTCGGCCTTTCAGACTTCAAAATGGAAACGCAGAACGCGCCCTTCGGCATCGAACTTCACGCCTTCCTGTTCCAGAAGCGTACGCTGGCGTTCGCCGCACAGGCCCGGGCCCTGTGGCAGGCTTCCGTCCTTTTTCACCACGCGCTGCCACGGCACGTCGTCGGGGCAGACATGGAGGGCCCAGCCCACCTGACGGGCCATGCGGGGATTGCCGGCAAGAAAGGCGACCTGACCGTAGCTTATGACGCGTCCGGGCGGCACGGATCGCACGATGTCGTAGACCTGCTCAAAGAAGTTCATGGCAATGCCTCTGGGAAGGTGAGATCGGCGGATGGAGGCGGTGTGTCAGAAACGGCGCGCCATGACAAGCTCTTCGTGGGTTTCGTGCACGACGAAGAAGTCCGCTCTGCGGTAAAGACGGAGCGCGCGGGACTGTTTTTCTGTGCGGAGCGCGGGAGAGCTCGAAAGCCTGTTTTCAGCGTCCGCCGCGGGTTGCTGCCTTTTTATGACCGTTACGAAGAGCGGAGGCCATTCTCCACCAGGCGAAAAGAAAGGTGAGGGAACTCAGCGTCCACGTGGCGGGATAGATCCAGTAGATGGTGGCGATGGTGGGAAAGAAGCTCATGAGCGTGGAGAGCGTGCCCACGCGCACGGCGCACCAGCAGATGAGTATGACCGCCATGGCGAACAACGGTCTTCCTGCACCGCGGAAGGCGGCGGCAAGACAGTGCGTGCAGGCGGGCAGGACATAGAAGGGCGCGGCCACGCGGGCATAATCCGCGCCGAGGCGTATGACTTCTGCGTCGGCGCTGAAAACGGCCATGAGTTCGTCGCGCCACACAAGGACTCCCACGCCGATGAGCCCGGACACAAGCATGGAAAGGACAAGTCCGAAGCTCATGCCTGCCCGGACGCGCAGAGGATGGTGGGCCCCGGTGTTCTGCCCCACGAATGTGGCGAGCGCAAGGGCCAGACTCATGACGGGGATGAGGCAGAAGCCTTCTATTTTCTGATAGGCGCCGCATCCGGCCATGGCGGAGGCGCCGAACAGATTGATGTGGCTCTGGATGACCACGTTGGAAATGCCGATGACGCAGCACTGAAGACCGGAGGGAAAGCCGTAGGCAGCGAGCGTTTTCAGGCAGCCGGCATGGAAGCGGATGCTTCCGGGCGCAAGACGCCAGGAAGCCGAACTGCGGCACAGCACCAGCGTGCAGAGCAGGGCGCTGAGAATCTGAGAGATGACGGTGGCGGCTGCCGCCGACCAGACGCCCCAGTGCAGCAGCGCAATGAAGACGAGGTCGAGAACGATGTTGACGACGGAGGAGAGTATCAGAAAGTACAGCGGATATCGGCTGTTTCCGACGGCCTGCAGAATGCTGGCAAGGGCGTTGTACGTGGTAAGGCCGAGGGCTCCGGCGAAATAGACGCGCAGATACTGCAGGGTTTCCGGGAACACGTCGGCCGGAGTGTTCATCCAGTGCAGAATCTGTGGAGTGCAGAGAACGCCGAATATGGACAGTCCCAGTCCCGAGGCAAGGCCGAACGCGGCAAGCGTATGGATGGATCGGCGCATGTCCCGGATTTTTCCCGCTCCGAACTGCTGCGATATGACGACGCCTGCACCAAGGCTGATACCGTTGATGAAGCCTACGAGCAGAAAAATGAGGTTGCCTGTTCCGCTTACGGCGGCAAGCGCTCTGTCGCCGAGCAGATTGCCCACGATGAGCGAGTCGGCGGCGTTGTAGAGCTGCTGGAAGAAATTTCCCAGAATCAGGGGAACAGCAAAGGAGACGATGGACTTCCAGATGCTTCCCCCGGTCATGCTGTCTGACTGTCTGTGCATGGCAGAAACCGGCGCTGTGAGTAGACAAGAAAAGCCCCGGGAGCCTTCTGGCTTCCGGGGCGGAGTGTTTTTTATTCCCACTCAATGGTGCCGACGGGCTTCGGCGTGAGGTCGTAGAGAACGCGGTTGACGCCCTTTACTTCCTTGGTGATGCGGTCGGTGATGTGCTGCAGCAGGGCAAAGGGCACATCTTCCACGGTGGCGGTCATGGCGTCCACGGTGTTGACGGCGCGGATGATGACGGGATAGGCGAAGGTGCGCTTGCCGTCGGACACGCCCACGGACTTGAAGTTCGGCACCACGGTGAAGTACTGCCAGACCTTGCCTTCCAGACCGTTTTTGGCGAATTCTTCACGCAGGATGGCGTCGGATTCACGCACGGCTTCGAGGCGATCGCGGGTGATGGCGCCGAGGCAGCGCACGCCGAGGCCGGGGCCGGGGAAGGGCTGACGGTACACCATGCCGTCGGGCAGACCGAGGGTCTTGCCCACCATGCGGACTTCGTCCTTGAACAGGAACTTCAGCGGTTCGACAAGGCTGAAGCGCAGATCTTCGGGCAGGCCGCCCACGTTGTGATGGGCCTTGACGGTGCCGCTTTCCAGAATGTCGGGGTAGATGGTGCCCTGAGCCAGAAATTCAATGCCTTCCTGCTTGCGGGCTTCTTCTTCGAACACGCGGATGAATTCGGCGCCGATGATCTTGCGCTTGGTTTCGGGGTCGTCCACACCGGCCAGCTTGTCCAGAAAGCGGTCCACGGCGTCCACATAGACGAGGTTGGCCTTCATCTGGTTGCGGAACACTTCGACGACCTGTTCCGGTTCGCCTTTGCGCAGAAGACCGTGGTTGACGTGCACGCACACGAGCTGCTGGCCGACGGCCTTGATGAGCAGGGCGGCCACGACGGAGGAGTCCACGCCGCCGGAAAGGGCGAGCAGGACCTTTTTGTCACCGATCTGTTCTCTGAGTTCCTTGACCTGTTCGTCGATGAAGGTTCGGGCAAGAGCTTCACTGTTGATGCGTGCCATGGATTCGGGGCGAACATTGTTGGACATCTTGTCTCTCCTCGAAGGTTGGGGGACGGCTATGGTCGGATTATTCCCATTCGGCAAATTCAAGTACATGGGAGTGTATTTGGGGTGATTTTATAGGCAAAACATTCGCAAATATGTTAATGTTTTGCCCGCTTATTTGAGGCAGTTCGCTTTCTTAGTATCAAAATAGTATCACAAAAACCGAGAAATTGTAAGGGTTTCAGGCCATAAACGGCCACAATCAAAACTTCTCTCAATTTGATGTAAGTTTCTGTCGAAATGGGTCTCAAATCGAGACCCGTTTCGACCACCGCCTG
>NZ_CAJJIC010000034.1 GCF_905187505.1 uncultured Mailhella sp. | reverse complement strand
TTAAAAATAATAGACTGTTTGGAGTTATTGATTTTGGTGATTATATTGTCGGTGACCCAGATAATGACTTTTTGTGTTTGTTGGATTGTAGTGAAGATGATTTTGGGAAAGACTTTGGCAGAAGAGTTTTGAGGTACTATCAGCACAAGGAACCAGAGGTGGCAGAAAGAAAAGCAGAGCTTAATGATGTGTATTGGGCTATAGACCAAATTATTTATGGTTATATACGAAACGATAGGAAAATGTTGACCAAAGGGGTTTCTGAATTGCTACAGACACAAGTGGGGAGGTTTATATTTTAGTAGGAAAAAGTGTTATGAGATTATATCATGGAAGAGGTGATTATGTTGGAAGCAAAGCGAGTCTCATTTCGTCCGATGAACAAGGATGATTTACTTCTTATGTTAAAATGGTTGACGGACGACCGTGTTCTTGAATTTTACGACGGTAGAGATAAGAAGCATACACAGGAAACGATTTGTGAGCATTATACTGAACAATGGGCGGATGAAATTTATCGAGTCATCATTGAATATGATACAATTCCCATCGGTTACGCACAGATATATAGAGTTCAGGGCGAGCATTTCGACGAATATAATTACCATAAGACTGATAAAAAGATTTATGCGATGGACCAATTTATCGGTGAGCCAGAATATTGGAATATGGGAATCGGTACAGAATACTGCCGAGTGGCATGTCAATATCTACGAACGGAAATGTGTGCTGACGGGGTGATTCTTGACCCACGAAAAAACAATCCGCGAGCGATACGAGCATATCAGAAGGCAGGATTTGAAATTATTAAAGAGCTTCCCGAACATGAGTTACACGAAGGGAAGAAGGAAGATTGCGTGTTGATGGAATGGAAAGCGTAATGTTAATGAAATCTAACTTTTCAAATGTCCAATTCAAAAAAGCACCCGTTCACTTTTGTGGAGTGGACGGGTGTTCTTTTGTAAAAACCTTAACTAAATGACATTGCTCGTTTGAGGGGGCTTTTTTTCCGTAAGAAAATCAGTTTTCCCACTTGCCTTTCACATAGCGGGGAAGCTCGGTAAGCTTGCGCACCTTCACGCAGCGGAACTGGCCGCTGGTCGCTTCCTTGCGGGTCTTGCCTACGGATTCAAAGGTCAGCTCATTATAGGAAAGCGTGGCAACGTATTCAAAATGCTTGCTGTTGCTTTTACGCATCTGGGCCGTGACCGTCTCCTGGTCGATTTCCGTAAACGTCGCAACGTACGTGGAGCCGCGCTTCACGACCTGCGGACGCGCACGATTGACCGTCATGCGCTTGTTGGCGCTCTTGACGTACTGATGGGCAAAAGTGTTCAGATCGGTCTGAATCTTGGATTCGTTGGCGGCAAAAGAGCTGCAGGGTGCCGCAACAAGACCGCAGAACGCCGCAGCCATCAACCAATGACGAAACATCAAAAAACTCCGTTGGAAAGAGAGGCCCGGATTGCCGGGCCTCTCGCAGTATCAGTCAACAGTTAGTTGAAGAGAATTTCCACGCGACGGTTCAGGTAACGGCCTTCTTCGGTGGAGTTGTCGTACTTGAAGGACTTGCCCATGCCGATGGCGGTCAGCTTGGAAGCGGGCACGCCCTGCTCGACCAGATAGGCCTTAACCGCGTTGGCGCGGTTCTGGGACAGCTTCTTGTTGTAGGCGTCGGTACCGATGGAGTCGGTCCAGCCTTCGAGGGTCACGCTCACGTTCTTTTCCTTGAGAACGGCGGCAGCTTCATCGAGGATTCCCTGAGCCTTGGCGTCAAGAGCATAGGAGTCGAACGCGAAGTTCACGCCGTGGAGCACGAGGGCTTCTTCGGCAACGGGAGCACCGGTGGTGTAGAACACGTCGGCCACGAACTGGTTCACGGCATTCTGGTCGGCCAGAAGATCGGAACCCTTCACGGACACGGAGCAGGAGTTCAGAGCGGCGATCTTGTCGAGAACGGCCTGACCTTCGGGAGTGTCGGCAAAGGAAATGACATGGAAGCAGATGCCGGGCTGAGCCTGATAGATGGCGGCAGCTTCGGCCACGGGGTCGATGCCGGTGTTGTTGGCGCCGTCGGAAGCAAGCACGATGGCGGTAGGACGGGCCATGGTGGCATAGTCACCGGAGTTGGCGGCAAAACCGTCGCCCATGGGGGTCATGCGGCCGAAAATGACGCCGTCACTTTCAAGGGAGGCAATGCCGTCGTTCATGGCGGAACGATCCCAGTCGCCATAGGAAACGACCTGGCCGGCAGGGGCAACGGTATGCATGGACGCCTTGTAGCCAAGATCCGGAATGGCTTCATTCACGGCGGCAAGAACCTGCTTGGCAGCGGCGGCCTTGGTCATCTTGAGGTCAGGAGCCTGCATCATCATGGAGCCGGACTGGTCGGCGAGCAGATCGAAACTGTCCACCTTGCGAATCATGTCAGCGGCCTGGGCAGCAGAGGCAATCCCCATCACCAGAGCCGCGACAGCCAGCGCATTACGAAACACTTTCATGGAATCCTCCATTACTTAAAAATGTTATGGCAAACTCGGATGTCCTATCTCTATCAGAGCCATTTCCGGCAGGCAAGTAGAAAAAAGGCGAAAGAGTAAAACTCTTTCGCCTTTCCTAACAGTCGTTAGGCGACCAGAGGTCGAATCAAACGGCCTACACGCAGCCGGTGGGCTTGGGCAGACCGGCCATCTTGCAGGCGCCCTTGCCGGGGCCGGAGGGGAACAGTTCGTAGATTTCCTTCAGCTTGTAGCCGGTGTTCTTGGACATGATACGCACCATGGGGGCGATACCATTCTTCTTGTAGTAGTCCTGCAGGAAATCAATAACCTTATGATGATCGGCGGTGAGTTCCGGAATACCTTCGGATTCCTTCACGTATTCCAGCCATTCAGGGCACCAGTCTTCGAAACGAAGCAGGAAGCCGTCTTCGTCGACTTCAAAGGTTTTTCCCTGGAAAGAAACTTCAGCCATGCGCGTCCTCCTTGGACATGTTGGGACTGTGGGGAAATTGTCTGCGTTGTGCGCAGACTCACATACATACAAAAAAGGAAAAAGACGTTCCTTCTGTTCAGGGAGCCTGCCACAAATATGGGGAAATGACAAGTCCTGCCAGCCATTCTTTTTGCCGTCCTGCAAAACCTCTCCGGCTCGCGCCGATTGCCGTCGGGTAAAAGAACTGCCGGAAAAGCCTTGTACAGGGTTTTGGCCGGAGACGCAAGTCCTTTCTCCTGAAAAACGCAGAAAAGCCCTTCTCGCCGTTTCAGCCCGCTAGCGGGGCATGCAGCACTTCTTGTACTTCTTGCCGCTTCCGCAGGGGCAGGGATCGTTGCGACCGATCTTGGGGGTCTCGCGACGGACGGGCTGCTTGGCGTAGACGTTGCCCTCCACATAGAACCACTCGTCGCCTTCTTTGCGGAAGAAGGCGTCCTCGCGCAGCTCCTGGGGCACGTTCTGCACGCTGTAGTGGGCGCTGAACTTCACCTCACCGGTGGAATCATGCTCGCCGCCTTCCACGGTCTCAATAATCTCAAGTCCTTCCCAGGTCATGAGGGAAGACCATTCCTTGATTTCATCGGCAGAGGCATCCTCGCGGAACTCAGGATGCGTGGTGTCGGTAAGGAACTGATATTTGCCCAGGCAGTGCGCGGTGTAACGGGCGCGCATGAGGGCTTCGGCCGTGGGAGCCTTGGCCTTTCCTTCGATATACTGGCCGCAGCAGGCATCCAGCTCAAGGCCGGAGCCACAGGGACAAAGACTCATAGAAATATCCTCCAAAAGGTTTGCGCGCAGTGTGCCCGCATTTTTCTCCGTTGACAAGCCCGGGAAGAGGCAAAAAAAAAGCCCGCCGGAGAGGGAGGCCGACGGGCAGACGATGTTGATTGCTGTTCCAAAGGAATGATGTCTCATATACTGCAATTTTCGTGCCAAACAGAATCATATTTTATATTAATCAATAAAATCAAATAATTATAAATTTTACCCTCTCCATAAAGACTCTTAATACGGAGGAAAAACGTATTTTTTTTTGAACAGGCACGTTTCTCTGTTTCCCGCATGGGGAGAGACGCCAAAAAAAATTTGAACACCGGGGTGTCAAAGGGGAGAACGAAGGTCACTGGCAGGCCGGAAAACGCCGTTCGGCACGGCATATTCTCCCGTCATGCGCACGCTCCGGACGCCGATTTCCCCACGTTCAGAACCCATCTTAAGAAAAACATGACTCATCTTCGATACAACACACTAAAAACATTGTTCTTTTTTATTAAAACTTTTTTTGTGTCCTTTGGCCTTCCGAACCGGAACGCAAGTTCTTTCTCGTAAAAAAACTCGCACGACCATCTCTGCGGGCCCTTTCTCTCCGTCTCTCCCGCAGGACGGAGGAGCGGCGCGCTTCAGACTTCATGACGGCGCTCCGCTTCCGGCCGGCCGGAAGGCATGCGCCTTCCGAGGGAAAGGGACGCGCTTTTTCTGAAAAGCCCGAGAGGAAAAAACGCGTTTCCGAACGCCTTTCCCGCCTTGAGGCGGCCGAAGTCCGTCAGGCCAGGCTCTCCAGCCTGCGGAAGCGTCGCAGCGTGAGATGGCAGACCGCTATGGCCAGCGCATCCGTAGTGTCAAGCGGCCCGTCGATGTGAGCTCGGCCCAGAAGACGCGCCACCATGAAGGCCACCTGTTCCTTGTCGGCCCTGCCTGTGCCCACCAGGGTCTTTTTCACGAGCGTGGGCTCGTAGTCCTGCACGGCAAGACGGAACGAGGCGCAGGCGGCTATGGCCGCTCCGCGAGCCTGAGCCAGCTTGATGGTGGACATGACGTTCTTTGCCGCGAACACCTGCTCCACTCCGGCCTCTTCGGGACGGTATTCTTCGATGATGTCGTGCAGTCCGTGATAGATGAAGGCCAGACGATCGGGAAAGGAGCTGCCCTTTACGCGCAGAACGCCGTTGGCCAGAAGCTCCAGCCTGCCGGAGGATTCACGTACCACGCCCCAGCCGGTGACGTTGGAGCCGGGGTCTATGCCCAGAACGGTGACGGCGGATTCCGAGGAAGAAATCATGCTTTTCTCGCAAAATGAAAGGGCCGGGGCAGAAAATCTGTCCCGGCCCGAAAGTTCAGACTCGACTCACGCCATTATTCGGCGGGAGCTTCCTCGGCGCCTTCCATGAAGACGGCGACCATGGTGAAGTCGGACTTGTACACGGCCTTCACGCCTTCGGGAAGAGGCATGTTGGAAACGCGGATGCTCTGGTTGATTTCCAGACCGGACACGTCAAGGTTGACCTTGCGGGGCATATCGGCAGGCTTGGCGGAAAGCACCACTTCGTCGCGGTAGGTTTCCATGGTGCCGCCCATCTTCACGCCCTTGGGAGTGCCGACGTATTCCACCTGCACCTTGACCTTAATTTCCTTGTCGAGGTCAACGCCGAAGAAGTCGACATGAGTGAAGGTGTTCTTCACAGGGGAGTACTGGGCGTCCCACACGAACACGGGATGCAGGGTCTTGTTGCCGTTCTCGTCTTCGATTTCGAGCTGGAAGACGTTGGTGCGGCCGACCTGTTCGTAAATCTTGTTGAGGGGCAGTTCAGCCATCTGAACGGCGATATTCTGACCGTCGGCGGTGTAGTACACGCCGGGCACCAGATCTTCGGTACGCAGGCGGCGGTTGACGCCTTTGCCGAAAGCGGTACGCTTCTTCACAGAAAGAGTTTTCAGTTCGGACATGATGCTTTCTCCTTATGGGCCGTCTCCCGTCGAACGGGGCGCGGCGCGATATATCGTCTTCAATACCCCGACTAGAACAGGGCGCTAACAGAAGAACCGTCGTGAATATTGCGGATACTCTTGGCCAGGACTCCGGCAACGGAAGCCACACGGAGCTTTTCACACTGGGCGGCATGGTCGCCGAGCGGAATGGTGTCGGTCACGATGACTTCCTTGAAGGGGGAGTCATTGAGGCGGTCGCAGGCCGGGCCGGAAAGCACGGCGTGCGTAGCGCAGGCGTACACTTCCTTGGCGCCGCCTTCCATGAGAATGTTGGCTGCCGTGCAGATGGTGCCCGCGGTGTCGATCATGTCGTCCACGAGCACGGCGGTCTTGCCGGCGACGTCGCCGACGATGTGCATTTCCGCCACCTGATTGGGACGATCACGGCGCTTGTCGATGACGGCAAGGCTGGCGTCCATCTTCTTGGCGAAGGAACGGGCGCGTTCCACGCCGCCGGCGTCGGGGGAAACCATGACGATGTCGCCGGAAAGCGCGCTGAGCTTCTTCAGCAGCACCGGACGGGCGTACAGGTTGTCCACAGGGCAGTTGAAGAAGCCCTGGATCTGACCGGCATGAAGATCCACCGTAACGATGCGCTGGGCGCCGGCCACGGTGAGAAAATCGGAAACGAGCTTGGCGCTGATGGGAGCGCGGGGGCTGACCTTGCGGTCCTGACGGGCATAGCCGAAATAGGGAATGACGGCCGTGATGCGGCCGGCGCTGGCGCGCTTCAGGGCATCAAGGATAAGGCACAGTTCCATGAGCGACTTGTTGGCCGGGGCGCAGGTGGACTGAATGACGAACACGTCGTGCCCGCGAACGCTGGCGCCGATTTCAACGCGCAGCTCTCCGTCGCTGAACGTGGTGCAGAGCGCCGGTGTGAGGGAGCAGCCGAGGTGGTCGCAAATGTCCATGGCCAGCTGTGGATTGGCCGTACCCGTGAGAATTTTGAGGTCGCCGTACATAGGAACATGCCCTTCCTGAGTAAAGTATCCCGAGATACACAAGCGGCGCCGCCGCCAGGCGAAGCCGAAACAAACGACAATTGGCTGGGGCGGCAGGACTTGAACCTGCGAATAGCGGACCCAAAACCCGCTGCCTTACCGCTTGGCGACACCCCACCAGGCCCAGTCGACACAACGACTCAAACAAGGAAAGGGCCGAACACTTCCGCGGACTCTCTCTGGTTCCTCAGCGTTTCGGCAGCCTGTGCCGCACGCCTGGAATCGCGAAAAAGCCCGAACAGCGTCGAACCGCTTCCGCTCATGCCCGCGATGTCCGCACCCTCCGCCAGAAGCCGCGCCTTTAACGCCGCAAGAGAAGGATGAGCCGCGAAAACCACAGGCTCAAAGTCGTTCATGCCATAGAATGACTGGCAACTTGAACGGTTATTTTTATCTGCCTTCCTTTTCTCTGTCAAGGAAAATGACGCCCTTTCTTTGTCCCACGCCGCATAGGCCCATGCGGTGTTCACGCTGACGGGCGGACAGAGCAGAACGCAGCTGAATCCTTCCACGCCGCTTTCCACGGGGAAAAGCCTTTCGCCTATGCCTTCGGCAAGGCAGGGATGGTTCAGCAGAAAGAAGGGAACGTCGGCTCCCACGCGGGCGGCCAGGGCACGAAGTTCCTCTTCCGGCAGCGGACGCGGCGCGTGACGCTGCAGCCAGCGCAGCACGCAGGCGCCGTCCGAACTGCCTCCTCCGAGACCGGCGCCGTGCGGAATGCCCTTGACGAGCTCCACATCCACGGCGGGAGCGAATCCCGAGGCCTGCGCGTAAAGGTCATACGCGCATGTCAGCGTGTTGCGCTCAAGGTCTATGCCCTCGGTCGCGCAGCTCACCCTCATGCCGCCCTCTCTGTCCGCAGGCCGGAACACCAGCACGTCTCTCGGTTCCGGCAGAGGCAGAAACAGCGTTTTCAGCTCATGATAGCCGTTCGGAAGCCTTCCCGTGATGAAAAGAAAAAGATTGATCTTGCCGCAGGCCAGCACCGTTTCTTCCTGCCGCGGCACGGCAGTGAAAGCGGTCGTCGTGTCGTTGATCATGTCCGCTCCGAAGCTCTTGAAGCCGGCCCCCTCCGCAGGGGCTCTTTGTTGTCAGTCTCCGTTTCCGGCACCTTCCGGCTCGAGCGCCGCATTCACTTCAAGGCTTTCGGAAAGGAACCCGGCAAGAGAAGCCACGGCCGCCTGCGCCGCAGACAGCGCGAGCGCTCCGGCAAAAGGAACCTTCTCGGCCTCGGCCCGGGCGACAAGCGCATCGCCTTCCAGACCGCACGAAACACGGACGGCGCAGCTCACGCCGTGTCTTTCGGCCACGGCCGAGGCAGCGGCCAGACCGTCCTCCCGGGCCGTCTCAAGCGCGGCCGCCCCTTCATCCGAGAGCAGACGCCCCCGGGAAGCCTCGGAGAGCTCCGCTCCTGCCCTGGCACGCACTGCCGCGGCACTTCCGCCCTTTTCCGGTCCCTTCGACCTCACGGCGTCCAGAATGACCTGAAGAACACCGTCAAGATCAAGATCGGAGGTGTCGACGATGACGGCGTCATGCGCAGGACGAAGCGGATCGACCGCCCTGCCCCGGTCCTGAGCGTCGCGCTCCTCGATGCCTCGCAAAATGTCCTCCTGCGTGGCTCCGTTGAGAGCGCCCTTCGCCTCCAGCTCCAGATAGCGGCGCCGGGCGCGGACCTCGGGACGGGCATCCAGAAAAAACTTGTGCCGGGCGAGAGGAAACACCTTCGTGCCCATGTCGCGCCCTTCGGCAACCAGGGAACTGCCTTCGCCGAGCGCGCGCTGCTCGCGCTGAAGCTCCTCGCGCAGCACCGGCAGACGGGCTACCAGAGAGGCGAGCCGTCCGGCCCGCTCCGTGCGGATCTCGGGCCCCACCGGTTCCCCGTTGCAGAAAAGCTGCGGCGCGCCTTCTTCCCGGGACTCCAGAGAAAAACGGCATTCCCGGCACCGTGCGCGCAGCCTCGCCTCATCGAGGTCCGCGGCTCCTGCGCCGAGGCGCAGCCCGAGGGTGCGGTACATGGCCCCCGTGTCGAGGTAGGCTATGCCGAGTTCCGCGGCCAGACGACGGGCCAGGGTGCTCTTTCCCACCCCGGCGGGGCCGTCCATGGTGATGACGCCGTAACAGGACGCTGCCATGACTACGCTCCCAGAATCTCGCGCACAAGGCGCAGGAACAGCTCGTTTTCCTCGTCGGTGCCCACGCTCACGCGAAGTCTGTCGGGCAGGTGATAGCTGCCGAGAGCGCGGATGATGACGCCGCGCTTCAGAAGTTCGCCGTGCAGGGTCTTCGCGTTCACGGTTCCTTCGGGCAGGCGGAACATGATGAAGTTCGACAGGCTGGGCGTCACCTCGCAGCCCATGGCGCGCAGTTCCTCCGTAAGGCGCGCACGGCCGCGCTGCACGAGGGCAATGGTGTCCTCGCGGAATTCCGCGTCGGCCAGAGCGGCGATCGCCGCCTCTTCCGCCAGAATGTTGAGCGAAAACGGCAGACGCACGCGCCACATGTAGTCGGCAATGACCGGAGGCAGCACGGCATAGCCTATGCGGAGACCGGCCAGTCCGTAGACCTTGGAGAAGGTGCGCATGACGGCCACGTTGGGAAGTCTGTCCAGTCTGGACATGACGGAGTGCTCGGGGCCGGCAAATTCGATGTATGCCTCGTCGACCACCAGCAGGCAGGCCGGAGGCAGGGCGCGGGCCAGCTTTTCCAGATCATCCGGCGAAGCGACGCGTCCGGAGGGGTTGTCGGGGGACGTGACGATGACGAGCGTGGTGTTTTCATCCACCAGCTTGAGCAGGCCGTCGAAGTCAAAGGTGAAGTCGGGATTCAACGGAGCCTGACGCAGCTCCACGCCGGCCATTTTCGCCTGCGTGGGATACAGACCGAAGCAGGGACGGAACACCACGGCATTGTGCACGCCGGGCACGGCGCGCACACGGAACAAGAGGTCGATGACCTCGTCGGAACCGTTGCCCACGAAAATGCGCTTCGGGTCCACGCCGTAGCAGGACGCAAGAGCCTTCACCAGTCTCGGGTTGCCCGACTGCGGATAGCGGAAGGCCTCGCCGGCGCAGTCCGCGATGACCTTGCGCACGCGGGGCGACACGCCCAGCGGATTCTCGTTGCTGGCCATTTTGACGACGCGGGAAAGGCCGTAGCGCTCGGCGATTTCCGCAATGCTGAGACCGGGTTCGTAGGATTCAAAAGTCGCCACTTCGGGGCGGACGTCATTGAACGAGGTGAAGGGAAGAGTCATGGCGAGTCCTTGCAGATGAAACGGGCAATAAAAAGGGCTTTCCTCTCCCGGACGAAGCCGTAAAAAGGAAAGCCCTGTTTCTGTTCATGAAAAAGCGTTAATCCTTGTACATCGCGCCGCCGGTGTAGTTGTCGGAAGGACGAATGGTAAGGACGGGCAGATGGGAATTCTTGACGACCCGTTCGGCCACGGAGCCGAAGAGAATGCGGTCGATGCCCTTGCGTCCATGGGTACCCATGACGATGAGGTCGGCCTCTTCCTTGGCGGCGATTTCAAGAATTTCCTCGGCGGCATAGCCGACCACGACTTCAGCCTTGGTCTCCACGCCTTCAAAGTTTTCGGACACGAACTGGGCCATGGCCTTTTCCGCACCGGAAACGATTTCTCCCACGAAGCTGTCAATCGTGTTCGGCGGGACATGGAAGCCCGTGTACTGCGTCAGCGTAGGCGCCGCATATACGGCCACGATGCTGGCATTCATGGCCTTGGCAAGCATGCAGGCGTATTCGGCCACTGTCTTGCTGTGCTCGGAGAGGTCCAACGCACATATGATCTTCTGCAGCTTTGGCATATTGCCTCCTATGTTTCTGTGTCCGAGGCGGAATGCCGCCTAAACATGGCTTTAATATAAATGCATTCCCTCAAAGTTGCAAGCTCCGGGCGTGTGAAAAAAAGCTGCCGTTCTCATGCCGTCACAGACGGGCGGCCTCTGCCCGCATTTCTTCCACGATCTGCGCCGCGGCTTCCACGTCGCCCTCTTCCCATGCCGCTCGAAAACAGCGCGCCATGTCGGCCAGCGTGTGCATGCCGTACCTGTCGGCAATGCCGGAAAGAGCGCGCGCACCGCTTCGTATGGCCTGCACGTCGCCGTGCAGAAGCGCCTCGGAAATGCCGTTCAACATCCCGTTTATCTTGTCGAGAGGCACCTCAGCAAGCTCCGCGGCCTTTTCTTCGTCATCGTCGTCCGGGGAAGAGGTCCCCGCATCTTCGGGCTCCCTTTTCCCGGGGCCGGCTTCGGATGACACGTCTTCGGGCTTCTCATGAATGAGCCCGGGTTCAAGCTCTATGAGCATTTCCTCGGCGATCGTCGCGTCTCCGGCGTCCGGCACGTCGGATAGTCTGTCCTGTTCCGTCAGTTCCTGCACGCCGCTTTCCTCGGCCAGCACCTCTTCGGCCAGCAGCTCCACGACCTCCCCTTCCGGTTCCGTCTCCTGAGCACAGGAGACGACGGGCTCCGCGTTCTTTTCCGATTCCGCGGCAGTCGCGGATGCTGAATCAACGGGTACGGTCTCAACGGGCGCGGAGGCCACCTCCAGCGGCTTTCCGGAGCGTTCATGGCCGTGGAAGAGCGAGGCAAGCCAGCCCTTCTTCTCCTGTCTGCCCGCGTCCTTTTCCAGAGAAAGAGCCTTTCCGGTCGTTTTTTCTTCGCCCTCCGGCGCCGCCGTCGGGGGAGCGATCTTCTCCGCTTCCGCCTTGTCCGCTTCCGAGGGCACAGTCTGTGCCGCCACGCGGCGCACGGCCTTGGGCTGCATTTTCGCCGTGCCGGAGTGAGCTCCGGCCAGAACGGCGGCGAGCGTGATGCGCTGCGAGCTCAAAACGGGTCTCTTCTCCGTCGGGGAAATGAGCCACCTCGTCATGGCGCGCAGATCCTTGCGCACCACGGGCAGCAGAATGGACTCGTCGCATCCCGCCTTGGCCATGCGCTCGGCCTGCATGTCGTCTCTGGCCAGAAGAAGGAAAGGCACGGCGGCAAGCGCCTGTTCGCCCTCAAACATCCGTATGGCCGCAAGCCCCTGCACCATGTCGTCCTCGCCGAGAGTGCCGTCGAAAATGACCAGTGCTGCGGGAGAAGAGGCATAAAGCTGCGCGGCTTCCTCGGCATCGCGGGCTTCCCAGAGAGGATAACCCATGTCGTCCAGATAGTGGACGTACATCTGTCGGCTGAGTCCGTCGGGAGAGACGAGAATGACGGGAGACGCGACACGGCTCTCTCCGTCGCTTCCAGCCGCAGGAACGGCCCGTTCCGTCACGCCGTCGGCCTCCATGGCCGTGCATTCCATGCTGAACGAAAGCTCCATGCCCTGCGGCGTGCTGTCCACGAAAAGATCGCCGCCATGGGCGGCGGCAAGCTCCCACGCCCGGGAAAGAAGCGCACTCTGCCTGCCGCGCGGAGGCTGCGCCTCGCCGTTGTCGGACACGGTGAACTGCAGATGGCCGGGATGCGTGCTCGAAGGAGAGCGGCGCACGTGCAGGCTGACCGCTCCGCGGGAGGAGGCCCGGACGGAATCGGCCAGAATGAGCGTGAGCAGCGTGGTCAGGCGGGCCGCGTCGCCGCGGAATTTCTGACCTATCTGGGGCGCCACATACCATGCGAGGCCGAGTCCCTTCTTCTCTGCGTCCTCAAACACGGAGGCGAACACCTTCCGGATGACCTGCCTGAGCTCGAAGACCTGCAGGGAGGATTCCGGCAGCGCGTCCGGGGAAGGATGATCGAGAGCGTTTTCCGAAAGCCTCCGCGCCGCGGCCACCATGGCGTCGGCATGGGTCATGATGTCGACCTTGTCCACTCCGGCGCGGGAAAGGGCCAGATCCAGACGGCAGGCCTCCTCAAAAAGCTCTTCCGCGGTGCTCCGGAACGTACGGCGAAGCGCGGCAAGACTGTTGTCCTTGTAGGTGTTGGCCCGTGCCTCCCCGTTTCTGCGCGGGGCCACGTCCAGTGAAAGTTCCTGCTCTGCGGCGGGCTCGTCTCTGTGCGGCGCGGCACAGGCAAGAAAAAGCAGCCCTGCGGTCTGTCCCGCCTGCACGGCAAGCCCCCACCAGGGATTCTCCAGCCCGTGGAGCATGCCCCACAGAGAAACGGCAGCACCGCCGCCCATGGAAAGGCAGGCCAGCGCGAAGGGCCCGCTTCCCTGCACGCCCCGGAACACCAGGACAATGGCGGGAACAAAGCAGATGACGGCGGCAAGCGGCCAGAGCGGCAGCAGCCTTGCCGTCCACGCCATGCCGGGCAGAAGCGGCACGATGGCCGCACAGGCACCCGGCAGGGCAAAAAGCAGAAAAAGCGTATCCACAAAGGGAGAGGTCACCCGCGTGCGCATGAGCACGCGCCCCGCATGAGGAAGCATGAAAAGCGCCACGGCCGCGCCGAACATTCCGGGGAAGGAGACCGTGCCCAGGGTTCCCGAGGGCGTGGCGGGCACGCCCCACCATATCTGAGCCATGGAGGCAAAGGCCAGAATTCCTATCCAGAACCGCCCCTCTCCCCTTTCCGTCACGCTGAGCAAAAGACACAGAACGCCGAGAAGCGCGAGTCCTGCCAGAGAGAGCAGCGTGCCCAGTCTGTCGGGGGAATCCATGACGGCATGAGAAGAGCACAGCGCCGGATGGAACCACAATCCCGGCAGCCCGCTCATGCGCACGAGCACCTGCCCCTGTCTGCCCGCGGAAAGAAGATCATACACGCCGCGGGATTCGGCCTTCACGGACTGCCAGTTTCTGCCGTCCGAAGAAAGCCAGGCCTCCACCTTTCCGGGCATCTGCGTGCCGAGATCAAGCCAGAGTGTATGCGGTGCGGAATCCTTCACGTCGGAAAGATCGAGATGCAGCCACAAGGTTCCCGTCTCGCGGGAAAGCGCGTCCACATCATACGGACGGAACTCATCCAGCCTGTCGACCGCCGAGGTCTGATCCAGCGTGCCGTTGCGATCCAAAAGCATGGACAGCAGCGGACGCACGCTCACGCGCACGGCGGAAGAGCGCTTTTCCACGGGAGGCGGAGCGAGCGGCTGAGGCTCGGCCCGTATGGTCACAGGCTCGGGCAGCACCACGGAAGGCGCAGGCCCGGCAATGACCGGACTCTCCTGCGCCTCATCGGCAAGCAGAGGAAAGGGCAGGCTGAGCAGTGCCCACAGAAGGACGGCGATCAGCCTGAAGCAAGTATGGAAAGCGGAAAACGGAAACATGACAATCCCGTATGATTACTTCTTGAAACGGTCGCGGACCGGCTTGCCCGCAGGGTCTGTGGCGTCGGGATAAAGCTCGAGCACGCGCTTCCACAAAGGCAGCGCGTCGGCAGAACGTCCCATGCCCTCCAGAAGCCACGCGCCGTGCACCAGTGCCGGAGCAAAGGAGTCGCTGAGTCCTATGGCCTGCTCATAGGCCACGAGAGCCGTGTCCTTTCTGCCCCGTGCCTCGAGCTGAAGCGCGGCGTCCACCAGTATTTCCGGCATGATGTCGCGGAGCTTTGCGCCGCTTGCCAGCGTAAGGGAAGGATCGTCCCTGAGCACGGACTGCCAGAAGGCCACGGCCTGCGCCGGCTGTTCCAGATCGAGCAGCATGGTCACGCCCTTGTTGAACACGGCGTTTCTGTGCCCGGGCTGATCCCTGAGTGCCTGATCGTAGCATTCCACGGCCTTTTCCGGCTCGCCCTTCATGCGGTACATGCTGCCCATGTCGGTGCGCACGTCGGCATTGCCGGGTTCAATGCGCAGCGAGGTCTGATAGGCTTCTATGGCCCCGTCGGGATCGCCGAAGTCGAAGCAGGCGTTGCCGAGCTTCGTCCATGCCTCGGCGCTGTCCGGCTGCTTCACGGCGTCTTCCCTGAGATGCTTTATGTGTTCCGCCTGAGCCGCGGCGTCGGGCAGAGACGAAGCGGAGGCAGACGTCTGGGCGGGCGCGGGGGCGGCCGCCTGCGCGGGAGTCTCCCGCGTGAGCGCCTTATGTTCGCCCATCATGCTGCCGCAGGCAAAGCCCGCGACAAAGGTGACAAGGCACAGGATCACGGCGGAGCTGGTCAGCATGGTGCCGCGCGTTTTCTCATTGTTCATGGCATGTCCTTCGTGGGCCGGCACGCTACAGCACCCGGGTTATGGTCCATCCGTCCGCCCGGGCCGCCGTTTCGGCATCGGCCCCGCCGAGCACGCAGGGCACGGCCTTCTCAAGCGCACGCGCCAGATAGGGCGCAAAATCATGGAAATCGGAAAGTCTGGTCGCAAGAATCTCCTCGCGGATGCGCTGACGCTGTTCATCGGTCTCGCCGCTCATCCAGCGGGAAAAGGCCGTGGCGCCCTTGGCTCCGGGCAGCATGTAGGCATCCACGTCGCCTATGGCTCCCACCACCGCACGGGTGATGTCGGCCTCGGACAGGGAAAGGTTGCCGAGATAATCCGCGGTCTCACGATAGACGCGCAGCGTGTTTTCGACGTTGGGATCACGGTAGGACGCAAAGGTGAAGGCCTCCGTGGCGCGGCCGTAACGCGCAAAGCAGCCGTAGGCCCCGCCCTGCACGCGCACGCGGTCCCACAGATAGCCCATGCGCAGATGACGCAGAATGACCGCCTGCGAACCGCTGTAGACGTATCCGGTGCCCTTCAGACTGAGGCCGAGGCCCACGTAGTTGACCTGCGCGGGAATGCCGAGGAGCTCGGCTCCGGGAAGAGGCGCAAGATCAAGGGCGCACGCCTGCAGCGGACGGGAAGGCAGACGGCGCACCAGCGCTTCCAGCGGAAAACTTGCAGCGCCGAGAAGCGCGGCGTCGGCCGTCATGTCCAGCTTCACGTCGTCACGGCGCACGATGCTCTCATGAAGAGCCGCCAGATCGTCGCGCACGCTCTCCCAGTTCTCGTCCACGCGACGGATGAGCTCCCGGACGTAAAAGAGCTCGCTCACGCCGTTCATCTCCTCGGAAATGCGGCCGGCAAGCGACAAGGCGCCGTTCAGACGGGTGTTCACCAGAAGATGTCCCGAAGGCACGGCGGCCTGTTCCATGCGGGCCTTTTCCTCAAGGACCATCTGCATGAAGCGGTCGCGGTTGTCGAAGTCGGGCTCAAGAAGAATCTCCTGCATGAGCGCGGTCATGCGCTCCACCTTGTCCGCCGTGCACTTGCCGGAAACGGAAAGATAGCAGACCGGAGAGGCGTCGGACACGCGGGGAAGGACCACGGCTCCCGCACCGAGACTGCCGGTATGGGCCGAAATCTCAAAGCCGAGCGTCACGTAGTCGCTGCGCTTCGTGCCGAGCTCGGTAAGCGCACGGGCATAAAGAGGCACCAGAGGAAGCAGACGGGAAGGAACGGCGAAAAGGTCAAAGGCAAGCCGGGCATAGAGAATGCCCATGGTGTCGAGCTCATGGGTCACCACGTCAAGTCCGCCCTTCTGCTCCACGGCGCAGGGAAGCACCGCATTTTCAACGGGCAGATCCTTCTTTCCGAGACTCGGAACGGTATCCAGCGCCTCCTGGGAATCGGGCTTCTGCTGAGCGGCACGAAGGGCCGCGGCGATGTCCGCCACCTCTTCGCGTTCCTTTTCGCTCATGCCGTCATGAATGGCGGCAAGGCGGGCATCCTCGGCAACCTGCCTCGCGGCGGCAAGACCGGCGTCGGGCAGAAGCAGCACGGTGACGCGATGGGGATTGTCGAGGAACCAGCGGCGGATGGCGTTCTCAAACACCTTTTCGCCCGACGCAAGACGCGCCTTGATGGAGGCCAGCGGCTTTTCCCAGGCCAGCGGCGCAAAGGCGTCGCCGTCATACAGCCAGTCGGAGAGGCTGCGGAACATGGCGGCAAGCCCCCTCGGGAACGAACCGGTATTGTTCTCGCGCAGCATGAATTCCAGAGAATTGAGCGCGGCTTCCACGGCCGGAGCGGGCACGCCGTTTTCCGCCAGATCGGCAAGCGTGTCCATCATGAGACGTTCCACCTCAGGCGCGCTCTTCGCATCTATGGAACGCAGGCCCATGGAGAAGTAGGCCTGACGCAGATCGCTTTCAAGCCCGCAGCCGGAAATGTCCTCGCCGAGACCGGAATCCATGAGCGCCTTGCGCAGCGGCGAGCCCGGCAGCCCGGCAATGACGTGTTCGAGCATGTTGAGCACGAACATCTCCTCGGTATCCTTCGATTCGCACAGAAGCCAGTTCACGGCCACATGCGCCTTGTCGGCATCCTCGCCTTCGGACGCGGCATAGGGCACCTCGAGAAGACGCGGGGAGGAAAGACGGGGCTGAAGCGGCACTTCGGAGCGAACCTCGCGCCTCTCGTAGGGCGCGAGCACTTCGGCTATGCGGGAGAGACGCGCCTCTTCAGGGTCGTCGCCCCAGAAGAAGAAGCGCGCGTTGGAAGGATGATAGTAGGTGGCATGAAACTCGCGGAAGGCCTCGAAGGTGAGCGTGGGAATCACGGCCGGATCGCCGCCGGAGTCGAGGCTGTAGAGCATGTCAGGGAAAACGGCGTGCTGACACTCCTCCATGAGCACGGAATCGGGCGAGGAGTACACGCCCTTCATCTCATTGAACACCACGCCCTTGAACTGCCAGGGAGAATCGGGCCCTTCGGCCTCGATGTGCCAGCCTTCCTGACGAAGCACGTTCTCGTCGATGCGGGGATGAAACACGGCGTCGAGATACACGTCCACCAGGTTATAGAAATCCTGAAGGTTGCAGCTCGCCACGGGATAGCAGGTCTTGTCGGGGAACGTGAGCGCGTTGAGGAAGGTCTGAAGGGAACTTTTGAGAAGCTCCACAAAGGGTTCCTTCACCGGATACTTGTCCGAACCGCAGAGCACGGAGTGCTCGAGAATGTGGGCCACGCCCGTGGAATCCTTCGGCGGCGTGCGGAAGCTCACTCCGAAGGACTTGTTCTCGTCGTCGTTGCAGACGGACAGAAGTTCCGCGCCGGTGACGTCGTGCTTCCAGAGACGGACACGACCGCCGGCCTCATGCAGACGCTCTTCCCTCACAAGGGTGAATCCATGGCTGTTCATGCGTTTTCCTTATATGCGTTTTCCTGTGTTCAAAATGAAAAAGGCGGCCCGTGGCAAGGTCGCCAGCGACGCCCCGCGGGCAGAAGACCGGACCGTCATTTCTCAGCAGTTGGCGGCGCGAAGAATCTCCTCGACCTGTTCCAGCGCCATGCCGTCTTCCATGCCGCACAGCGTGCGCACGGCAAGCAGAAGCAGATCGAGAGGAATCTCCATGGTGTAGCGACCGTTGTACATCACGCAGCGCTCTCCGTGCACGGATATGCGATAGGCACGGCAAACAGTCCTTTCTCCACTGCCCTTCTGAATGACATACACCTGCTCGTGCTGATCGGTGACATAAAGCTTCTGATGCGTAAGCACACCGCTGTATTCATCGTACCACACCGCCTCGGAAAAAAGCCGTCCATAAAACATGAAATCGGCGTCGTTTTCCAGATGCAGCGTCATTTTTTCCAGTTCATTCATCGCGGTGGCCATGACAACTCCATTTCCAACATGATGCATGGGGCCTGAGCCCCTTTTGTCCTGCATAGCATCCGTGCATGGACAGTGTCAATGTTGATATTGATAACTTATTGAAATACATTGTGTTTAATTTTATGTACGCAAAAATTGAACCAAGGTTCCCCTTCAATTCCCTCATCCGGCTCCGCAGAGCGACACAGGGAGAAAAAACAGAAGAAACAGCCTGTTCTTCCCGCCGCAAAAGACGCGTGCCGGGTCACGTTCCCCTGCATGGAGAACCGGAAAGCTCCCGGCCATGTTCCATCCGCTCTCTTGTCATGACCGGCACTCGACCTTATAGAAAAGGCATGGCCCGCCTCTATTAACCCATCAAGGATGCTCCATGCAATACTGGCTTTTTAAAACGGAACCCGGCTGTTTTTCTCTGGATGATCTCATGTTTTCCCCGGATGCCACCACCTCCTGGGACGGCGTGCGCAACTATCAGGCCCGAAATCTCATGCGCTCCATGAAGAAAGGCGATCTCGGATTCTTCTATCACAGCGGCAAGAAGCCGGAAATCGTGGCGCTTGTGGAAGTGGTGCGCGAGGCCTACCCGGACCATACGGCTCAGGACCCGAAGAACCGGCACTACGACGAAAAGGCCACGCCGGAAAATCCCCGCTGGTACATGGTGGACGTAAGGCTGGTGCGTCGTTTCGAGAGACCCATACCTCTGGACGAGCTGCGCAGGCAGCCGGAACTTGAGGGCATGGAACTGCTCAAGCGCGGCAGCCGTCTTTCCGTGCAGCCCGTGGAAGAACCTTTCTTCCGGCACATCATGGCCATGGCCGGAGACGAGAAGCCTCTCGAAGCCACACATTAGACGCCGCCTCACACGGTGGAACGCCGGGAGCGCGTCTTTGAGCGAAAGCCTCGAAGAGAGCACGGCACGTTCCCATCCGGAGCACGGCCGCCCCCTGCTCGACGCTTCTTTATTTCTCTTCTTCCGCGCTTCTTCTCTTCTGCATACGACAAGGACGGCGCTCTTTCCTCCAAAGAGGGAAAGAACGCCGTCCTTTCATGCGTGAGGGGGAAGATCGCGTCTTCCCCCGTCGGTTTCAAACTATTCGCCGGCCTTGGCGGCCTGGTGAGCGGCCACGACCTTGTCGACCACGGGCTGAGGAGCTTCCTCATAGTGATCGAATTCCATGGTGAACACGCCCTGACCGCCGGTCATGCTGCGCAGGTCGGGAGCGTAGCGCAAGACTTCGCTCATGGGCACGTTGGCCTTGAGTTCGGTGATTCCGCCCTGAGAATCGGATCCGAGTACCTTGCCGCGACGGGAGGACAGATCGCCGATGACGTCGCCCATGTACTCGTCGGGGATGGTCACGGTCATCTGCACGATGGGTTCGAGCAGCACGACCTTGAGCTGTGCCATGGCCGCCTTGAAGGCGATGGAACCGGCCATCTTGAAGGCCATTTCGGAAGAGTCCACGGTATGGTAGGAACCGTCGTACACGCGAACCTTGAAGTCCACCACGGGGCAGCCTGCAAGGTAGCCGCGGGCGGCACTTTCCTGAATGCCCTTGTCGATGGCGGGAATGTACTGACGGGGAATGACGCCGCCCACGATGGCGTCCTCAAAGGTATAGCCGGAGCCGCGAGGAGCGCCTTCCATCTCTATCCAGCAGTCGCCGAACTGACCGCGGCCGCCGGACTGCTTCTTGTGACGGCCCTGTACCTGCACCTTGCCGCGCACGGTTTCGCGGTAAGGCACCTTGGGCGTCTTGAGCACGATGTCGACCTTGGAGCGGCGGCGGGCCTTCTCCACGGAAATTTCGATGTGCAGCTGCCCCATGCCGGACAGCAGAATGTCGGAGGTTTCCTCGTCGCGGCCGAGCTTGAGGGTAACGTCTTCGTCAAACAGCTTCTGCACGGCGGCGAACACCTTGTCTTCGTCGCCCTTCTGCTTGGGCGCGAGGGCGAAGGTGATGAGCTGCGGCGGCAGCTTGGGCAGTTCCACCTCAAAGGGAGCCTTTTCGTCGCACAGGGTGTCGCCGGTACGGGTGCTCTTGAGCTTGGTCACGCCCACGATGGCGCCGGGGCCGAGGGCATCCTTGCAGGCGGTCTGCGTCTTGCCGTTGACGTAGAAGAGCGATCCCAGCCGTTCCATTTCGCCGGTACGCATGTTCTTCAGCGTGGAGTCGGAAGAAATGGTGCCGGAAATGACGCGCAGCATGTTGACCTGACCGGAGAAGGCGTCGTTAAGGGAGCGGAACACGAAGCAGGCGGCCGGCCCTTCGGGATCGGCGGCGCGTTCGGAGCCGTCGGCACCGAGCACGGCGGGACGGTCGGCAGGCGAGGCGAGCAGGTTGTTTATCTGGTTGAGCAGACGACGTCCGCCGCGGTTCTGCATGGCGGAAGAAGGCAGTACGGCCACGATTTCGCCGGAAAGAACGCCCTTGCGCAGACCGAGGGTGATGTCCTCGTCGGACAGGGAGCCTTCTTCCAGATAACGGTTCATGAGATCCTCATCGGAGGTGGCGATGTTTTCCACGGACGTATCGCGCAGAAGCATGACCTCATCTTCCATGTCGGCCGGAATGGGCATGTCCTCGGTTTCGCCGTTTTCCAGGAAGCGATAGGCCTTGCCTGCGAACACGTCCACAAGGCCGATGAATTCGCCGTTTTCCAGAACGGGGATGTAGAGCACCACGGGGCGGACGCCCAGATGCGTGGTCAGGCTGTTCAGCGCCGCGTCGAAGTCGGCACGTTCACGATCCATCTTGGTGACCACGGCAACGGCGGGCAGTCCCGCGCTCTTCACGCTCTTCCACATGCGGCGCATCTGCGGACGCACGCCGTCCACGGCGTCGACGACGATGACCGCGCTGTCCACGGCGGAAAGCAGCCATTCCATGTCGCCGGCGAAGTTGGAGTCGCCGGGGATGTCGATGAGATTGTGACGATATCCCTTCCAGTCAAAAGTGGCGAAGCCGGGCTGAATGGAGCCGCGACGCTTGATCTCTTCGGGTTCGTAGTCCAGAGCCGTGGTGCCTTCTTCTATGGCGCCAAGACGATTGATGATTCCAGCCTGAAACAGCAGCATTTCTGCCAGCGAAGTCTTACCGCAGCCACCGGTGCCGATGAGGGCGTAGGTGCGTTGGTTCTCCAAAGCTATGGACATACGAATCTCCACTAGGGTTTGAATTTCTCTCGGACGCAAAAAGGGCGCGAGGCCCCTGCATCAGTTCAGTGAATCCTTATATAAGGTCATAAAAAGTGCCGCCATGCCCTGTCAAGCGCATACCGCTATTTTTCTGGTGAAAAACGGACTTTTCTCCCGGCCGGTCATAAAAGAGTGACTTTCCCCCTGTCTTCCAGTAAGGTTTGAGCCGCGCGGCACGGGCGCGCCATTTTTCAACGGCGGAATACCGCCTCTTTTCTCATCACGGAGTCGTCATGGATACCTCAACGCCCGCTTTCGTCATCATCGGCGGCGGACTTGCCGGCTGTGAATGCGCTCTCGCCCTTGCACGGGCGGGGCTCGCATGCACGCTGTACGAACAGAAGCCCGAAGCCTTTTCCCCCGCCCACACAAGTCCGCTGCTCTGCGAACTCGTCTGCTCCAATTCCTTCCGGTCCAACGATGCTCAAGGGTCCGGCGTCGGTCTGCTCAAGGAGGAGATGCGAAAGCTTCACAGCGCGACCATGGCCGTGGCCGAGACCTGTTCCGTTCCTGCGGGCA
>NZ_CAJJIC010000033.1 GCF_905187505.1 uncultured Mailhella sp. | reverse complement strand
TGCGGCAGTCATCGACTGGGCGGCGCGACGCTCCCCTCAGCGGACGCTGGCACGACAGTTTGCCGCGGACTTTCCCGAAGCATGGGAAACGGCATTTGCCCCGCTGCACGACAACGCGGGACTGCTCACTCCCTACGACGCGGTCATGGAAGTTTTGGAGCGCTGGCGCGTCATGGAACGCTGTCCGCAGGCCGAAGGCTTCGTTCGCCGCTTTCTCGAAGTCATGTTCTGTGCCGAGGAACAGGGCGTGTCCGATCTTTCCGGCTTCCTCGACCTGTGGGACGAAAGCGGCAGTCAGGAAAAGGCGCCCCTCCCCGAGAGCATGGACGCCGTGCGCATCATGACCATGCACAAGGCCAAGGGGCTGGAATTCGACGTGGTCATCCTGCCCTGGCTGAACTTCTCCCTCGGACGATCCTCGGACGACAAGTCGATTTTCTGGAACAGCCGCGGCACGGGACTGCTCGCGCCGCTGTGCCGGGACATGGGCAGGCCGTGGCTTGAAGACCGCATGAACTCGGCCAGAGAGTCGCTGCATCTCATTTACGTGGCCATGACCCGCGCCGTCTCCGAGCTTCACCTGTTCGTGCCCGATCCGGACGACGGCCCCGTCTCCTTCATGCTCGACACGCTGCTCTCCCGCATGAAAAGCACGCTGAAAGCGGAGAACGGACTTCTTGTCTGGGGAGACGAACCGGAAAAAGCGCCGTCTTCCGCAGCCCCCTCGACGGAGGAACCGTCCCGCAAACCGGAATGCGGGACAGAGGGCGAAAAAAACGCGCCCGCCGCTTCCGCCGTCATGCGGGCCCCATCCGAACAGGAGCCGGAGCACCTTGCGCAGGAAAGCCTCGCCGACGAAGAGAGCTGGCGTCCCATGGGATGGCTTCCGCGCCTTCGGATGTTCCGCAGTCCTCTGGAGGACTGGAGCTTCACGCCCAAAAGACGCGGCACGCTCGTGCATCACTGCCTTGAGAGCCTCCAGGTTTCGGGCGTGGGCGAAGCTTCGGCAAGACGCGACGCAGCCCTTGCCGCCTCCCGCGGCATTTCCACGTTTCCTCTGCCCGTTCCCGACCGGGAAAGGGTGCAGAAAGAAGTGGAAGAAATGCTCTGCTGGTACGCCATGCAGCCTGAAACTCCGCACTGGCTGGCTTTCGGCACACCGGAACACGCGCTGCTCGACGCCGACGGCAGACAGTACCGCGTGGATCTGCTCGTGGACGACGGTCAGGAACTCGTCGCCGTGGAATACAAGACGGGTACCGACGGAGACCTTCCGCTTCCCGAACACGTGTCACAGCTTTCGCGTTACCTCAGGCTTCTTCGTCAGGCCGGAGGCATGAGGACGCGCGGCGCGCTGGTGTATCTCGACCGCCGCCAGACCTTCCCGATTCTTCCCGGAGACGACCATGAGCAGCCGTAACCGTACCTTCAGTCCGTTCCAGATCGTGCCGTGGGACGACGACTTCATGCTGCGCGTGCACGATCTTGCCCGGGATCTGACGGGCGACAGGCCCGGCAAGGCGGTCATCGTGTTTCCGCTCAACCGGCCGAGGCGCTATCTGCTCGACATCTACCGCCGGGAAGTGACGCATCCCATGCTCCTGCCGCACATCATGAACGCCGGTCAGCTCGTGCAGACGTGCCTTGAAAGCTGGACACGTTCCGTTCCGCGCCCGGCGGGCACGCTGGATCAGGTGGCCGTGCTCAAGGAGTGCCTGCTTCACATAAGTGCCGGGGAAGCGAAGGACTCGCCGATGGCAAAGCTCGCCCGCAGTCTGGAGGACGAAGGCGGCATGGCCCGCTTCTATCCCTGGGGCGTGCGTCTTGCGCATCTGCTCGACGAATGCGCCGGGCACATGGTGGAAGCCGGAGACCTTCTTCATGTGAACGACATGGTGGCCCCCTATGCGGCGGTTCTGCTCGGCAGTCTCAGCCGCATACAGGAACGCTACCGCGCCGAGCTTCGCAAACGCGGCCTGAGCACTCCGGGACTCGACGCCCAGCACGCCGCGCAGCTTGCCGGCGCCTCTCCGGATCTGCCCCTCAAGCTCCAGGGCAAAACCGTCATCATCGCGGGCTTCGTGCGCCTTACCCGGGCGGAAGACACGCTCTTCCGCTATCTGTGGGAACGGGGCGCGAGAATATGCCTGCATACCGACCCGGCCGTGCTTTCAGGCGCGGGACACTGGAGCTGCGGCGAACACAGGGAATGGCTCGCGCGCTGGAAGGCCCGGGGCGAACTGCTCGGCGAGAGCACGAACCGCGAGCCCGTCATCCATTTTCATGCGGGATATGATCTGCACTCGCAGCTTCTGGAGCTCAAAAAGGAACTGGAAACGCGCCCCTGCCCCAACGAAAGCCGGGCCGTGGTCATCACCCATGATTCCCTGCTCATGCCCACGCTGCATCACATTCCGGAAAAGAGCATCAACATTTCTCTCGGCTATCCTCTGGAGCGATCGCTTCTCGCTCAGCTTGTCGAACGCATCATGGAAACGCGGCAGAGCATGAACGGCGCAGGTCTCGTGCACTGGAAAAGCCTCATGGCGCTCATACGTCACCCTTATGTGCGCATGCTCGGCGTGCCCTCCGCCGAAAAAGACGGCGACATCGCGCCGCTTCGCCCCTTCCTTTCACGTCTTGAGGCCAGGCTGCGCACGGGCAGCCGCATGGTGGACGCGAAAAGCTGCGCTTCCGACATGGTGGATGAAATTCTCGGCGATCTCGACGGCAGACCGCTGGCCGAAGATCTCACGGAAGAGACGGGGCAGCTTCTGGAACGGGTCATGGACACGCTCGTTGCAAGGTGGCGCAGTCTGGACACGCTTGAAGACATGGCCTCCCGCCTGCGGGAGCTGTGTCAGCTTCTTCTGGAGTGCGGCGCGCACATCTGGCCGCGTTTTCCGCTGGACGCGGAATGTCTGGCAAGACTCATGCAGGGCGTGATTCCCGAGCTCTCCGACAACGCCATGGCCGATGAAGTGCTGTCTCTGGAGTCGATTTTCGCCATCGTTCGTCAGGGCCTTGCCGAACAGCGCGTGCCCTTTGAGGCCGACCCTCTCACCGGGCTGCAGATTCTCGGCACGCTGGAAACACGACTTCTGCATTTCGACCGCGTATACTTTCTGGACATGACCGAAGACGCTCTTCCCGGAGCGCCTGCCCGCGATCCGCTTCTGCCGGACAATCTGCGTCCGCTTCTGGGCCTGCCGGACAACAGCCGCCGGGATCAGCTTGCCGCGCATACCTTCCACCGGCTCATTGCCGGAGCAAAGGAAGTGTTTCTGTACTGGCAGGAAGGCGTGCAGACCGGCGTCATGGACGGCAAGAAGCTCCGCTCCCGTCTGGTGGAGGAGGCCATATGGAGCGTGGAGCAGAAGAAAGGGGAAGTGCTGCGTCCCGGCACGGACCCTCTCCATGCCTCCGTGTTTCCCATGACGGAACCTCCGGTTCCCCTGTACGCGCCCATCCCTCGCACCGATGCCGTCAACGCCCGCATGAAGGAAATTCTCGAAAAAAAGCTTTCTCCCACGGGCCTCGACACCTACATTGCCTGCCCGGCGCGCTTTTTCCGCAAGTACGTGTGCACGCTGAAGGAAGTGGACGAAGTCATGGAAGGCGACGATCATCTCGGCGTGGGCAACCTTCTGCACGCCGTGCTTCTGCGGGCCTTCCAGCCCTTCCTCGGACTTCCCGTCACCGCCGGGGAACTGACCGCCGAACGGCTGGAGAGCCTTTTTCGCGAAGAACTGGCAAAAAGCGGCCTTGCCGAGAATCTTCCCGCACAGAGCCGCTTCATGCTGGAAGCCGCCGGCCCTTCCCGGCTGCGCGACTTTGCCGCCGCACAGCCGGAGGTGCTGGAGGTCGTGCAGCTTGAGCACAACGTTTCCGCCGTGCTTGAAGAGGGCGGAAGACGCTTCTCTCTGGAAGGCAAGATCGACCGTCTGGACAGACGGGAAGCTGGTCTCGTCATTCTTGACTACAAGAGCGGCAGCACCAGCCGTCAGCCGCATTCCTCCTTCTGGGACGACGGCCTGCTGTGGGATGCCATGGACTCCTGGATGCCGGGAAAGACCGATCCCCTGCCGGATCTTGCCAGAAACCTGCCCAGCATTCAGCTGCCCGCCTATCTCTATATGTGCGGACATGACCCGCAGAACGCGGAACATCTGCGCTACGCCACTCTCTTCGACGCCGCCCTCGTGCAGCTTGCCGACCGGGGCGAGGAACTTCCCCTGCTCGGCACGAAAATCGACGATGCCGCACGAGAACGCATCATCGAGGAACGCATTCCCGCGCTGCTGCGCTTCGTGCTGCGGCACATGGCCACGGCCGAGGCCTTCACCCCCCGCCGTACCGACCGCTGCGCACGCTGTCCCTATGCCGGATGCTGCCGGTAGGACGCTTTTTCCCTCAGACCGACGCACCGGGTGCCGCGCCGTCCCGGTCAGGAGCACGACACGGCGCCGTCTCCCGACATGACGCATAAAAAAACACTCTTCCGGAAAAGCCCGGAGGAGTGTTTCCCCTGATGACGGACGGCCGTTTTCTCAGGACCGGGCTTCGGCCTCATCGTCCTCATCCAGCATTCCATCGAGAACGGCACAGGTATCCTTCAACATGTCGGCGCACACCGTGGCAAAAAGTCCCTTATCCGCGGCCTGCTTCATGACGCCGGGCTGCGTGATGTCCATCCCCAGAATGTCCCGGCATAAGCGGCAAGGCTGCTTTTGAGAAAGACGCCTCTCAAACTCCGACACCTTTTCCACAAGAAGAGGCTTTTTGAGCCTGCCTTCATCCAGGGTGGCGGCCCTGCCGTAACGCAGGCCCAGCACCATGTGTGCGCCGCATATGCAGCCGCAGGTCTCCGCGTGCCCCAGCCCCGTGCCGAAGGCCGAGGCCATGCCCACGGCCAGAGACTCGTCGATGCCGAGACGGGATGCGCAGTGCAGGCAGACCTTCTGTGCGCAAAGACCAAAACGTGTCACCATGATTCCTCCTCACATCTTTTAAAAACGGCGGGGCCGAAAAAAACGCTCCCTGCCGTTCCATGAACGTGCTCGACGCGCAGGCTTCCTGCCCGAGCCGGAACGACTCGGCGTCACGCCTCAAATCCGCCCACCTCATACCCGTGACGGGCAAGAAGGCTTACGGCATCCTTCATGGAAAAACCGCGCCACTCTGCCCCGGCTTCCTTTCTGTCCCGGGGAATGGCCCCGGTTTCCACCACGACCACGTTGGCTCCCCGCTCCACGGCCAGAGAAACCGGAGGGTGCACGCAGACGTACGGGGTGTTTCTGCCCCCGCACAGGCGCACGACGGAGGCAACAAGCGCAAGGCGCGCGTCGGAAACCGCGTCCTGTCCCTCAAAAGGCGTTCCCGGCACGTTGCTTCTCGCCATGACGCCGCATACCCGCGCTCCGGCATGAAGCGCCGTGAGCAGCACGTCGGCTATCTCCTCGTTTCCATGTTCCGGCCCGAGCGGTTCCACCAGATGGGCAAGCTCCATGCCCGCCTCACGTATGCGCCCGAGTGCCAGACGACGCCCGGCAGGATCAAAGGGAGTGTCCCTGCCCTCGCCGAGCCGCAGCGCATGATACATGACCTTCACTCCGGCCTCGCCGAGACGCCGTATTTCATCCACGCTCATCTGGCCCGTATTGGCCACAAGCGCGCAGGTCGACGGAACATGGGCACGCACTGCGGCCGCAAGCGCGCTCAGCCGTTCCGCACCGTAATGCTCCGTCGTGCGAAGCACCACCCACGAAGCCCCTGCCAGAGCAAAGCGGCGCGCCGTGTCCGCAATGCGCTCCACGCTCCACTCGTGCGCCTCCTTCACTACTCCCCACGATTCCCCGAAAGCGCAGAACGCACAGCTCATGGAACAGGGAGCGCAATCCACTCCCACGGCCGCCCACACGCCGGCCCGGTTCCCGGCCACGTCCCGGGCCGTCTGACGCGCAAGACGCCCGAGATACGCCGCCTGCGGAGAGTCCGGCGCATAGGAAAGCAGCCTCACCACTTCATCACGACGGGGAATCCCGCCGTTCAGAGCCCGCTTCCGCACGTCCTGCATGAACGCACGGTCCTCCTCGGGACAGTCCGACCCGAATGCGCCGCCCTCCTCGCGCGCGGAAACAAGAAGCGCAAGCACTCTGTCGAGATGGTCGCGATTGCCCGCCAGAGAGGATATCCAGCGGTTCAGACACCGCCGTCCCAGGGCCGTGACCGCGTACTTTCTGCGCGCCGGGCCGTCGCCTCTGTCCGGCTTCGTCTCCAGCACGCCGTTTTTCTCCATGTCGCGCAGCATCCGGTAGCAGCCCGTCATGTCCGGCGGCTGCTCGGCAAAAAGCCCGGTCTCTTCCAGCTTCTGCACGAGCGCGTAGCCGTGCATGGGCTCTTTGGCAAGCAGCGCCAGAAGCACGGGCTGCACGAAACGGGGGAGATTGCCTCCGGAACAGGCACAGGAGTCCAGAACGTCCATGCCTTCCCTCCTTCACGGTTCCGTCCTTCGGCAGTCGTTCCGAAAAAACGATGCGCTCATGACGGAAAACCATACTATTAGACTTAATCCAATAGTATCATACGACAGAAAGGAACGCAAGGAATGCCCTCGTAAAAGGCGTCGGCCTCAGTTCCGGCCGCTCTTGCGCAGAAGCTCCTGAACGTCCATGTCGTGACCGAGCACAAGCACGCTTTCCCCGGCCTGAAAGCAATGCGACGGGCCGGGCATGGGCTGAAGCGCATCTCCCTTCTTCACCCCGAGCACGTTGAGGCGGTAGCGCTGACGCACGGCCAGGTCCTTCACGGTCTTGCCCTGCCATTCTTCGGGAGTGGCTATCTCGTAAATGGAATAATCGGGGGAGAGCTTCACGTAGTCGAAAATGTGATCGCTGCTGTAGCGCATGGCCGCCCAGTCTGCGGTCTGCCGCTCGGGGTACACCACGTCGTCCGCGCCGTTGCGCAGGAGAAACTTGGCGTGCACCTGACGCGAGGCTCGGGAGAGCACAAAGCGCGCCCCGTGCTCCTTGAGCAGCGCCGTGGTTTCCAGAGAGCTCTGGAAATCGTCGCCTATGGCCACCACGCACATGTCGAAGTTGCTCACGCCGAGAGAGCGTATGAACGATTCGCTCGTGGCGTCGGCAATCTGCGCGCTGGTCACGAAATCCAGCGCCTCGTTGACTCTCTGCTCGTTTCTGTCGATGGCGAGCACTTCATGATGGAGTTCCCGCAGCTTTCTCGCCATGCGGCGACCGAAGCGTCCGAGTCCTATGAGCAGTACGGATTTCATTGGGCACACTCCTTTCAGCCCACGGCCACGTCTTCGGCAGGATAGCGGAATCCGTCCTGCCGTATGCCGGAGGAAACCGCAAAGACGACGGTAAGACTGCCCACTCTGCCGAAATACATGAGCAGTATGAGAATCGCGCGCGAAGCGTCGGAAAGTTCCGGCGTCGCTCCCAGGGTAAGCCCCACGGTGCCTATGGCCGAGGCCGCCTCGAAGAAGGCCGTCATGAGCGGCAGATTGTCGAAGGCGGACACCAGCATTCCCCCTGTCAGAAAAAGCAGGAGGTAGAACATGAATATGCCGGATGCCCGGCGAAGGGCCATGTCCGGCAGTCTGCGTCCGAATCCCCGCACGTCGGAACGATGCAGGAAAATGGAGAGCAGTCCCAGAAGAAGCACGGCGAAGGTGGTGACCTTGAAGCCGCCGCCCGTGGAGCCGGGGGCCGCGCCCACCAGCATGAGCAGTATGGTGACCAGCTTGGCAATGGGGCTCAGCGCCGCAAGATCCACGCTGTTGAAGCCCGCCGTGCGGGGACTCACGGCCTGAAACAGCGCGGCGAGCGCGGCCTCGGGCCCGGTCATGTGCCAGCCCTCGCTCCGGAACTCATAGAAAAAGAAAAAGAGAAATCCCAGAACTACGAGCGCGGCGCTGAAAAGCAGCACGAGCTTGCTTTGAAGGCGATAGCTGCGGAAATCCCGGCCGTGGGAACGCACGTCGTCCAGAGTGAGAAAGCCTATGCCTCCCACAGTGATGAGCAGCGCAATGACAAGGCAGACGAGGGGATCGGACGCGTATGCCGTGAGCGATGCGTAGGGATGCGCCTCTCCCATGAGGTCGAAGCCTGCGTTGCAGAAGGCGGACACGGAATGAAACAGCGCCATCCAGAGCCCTTTCCCGAGCCCCATTTCCGGGCAGAAGCGGAGGGAAAGCAGCGCCGCACCGACAAGTTCCACGGCCAGCACCATCTTGAAGATGAAGCCCGTAAGGCGAACGATGCCCGCAAGCTGCGGCGCGGAAATGGATTCCTGCATGACCCAGCGCAGGCGGAAACCTATCTTCTGTCCTGCCAGCACGGCCACGGCCACGGCCATGCTCATGACGCCGAGACCTCCCACCTGTATGAGAAGAAGAATGATGATCTGCCCGAACAGCGACCAGTACCGAACGGTGTCGTGCACCACAAGTCCCGTCACGGTGATCGCGGAAGTGGCCGTAAAGAGGGCGTCGCCGAAACCTGGTCCGGCACCGTCTTTGGTGGTGAAGGGCAGCATGAGCAGTCCCGTTCCGCAGACGATGAGCAGAAAGTAGCCCAGAATGATGATCTGCGACGGGCTGATGCGTTCTTTGTTCCAGAATGACATCGTATTCTCCGGCATGTCGGCCGCGCCCTTTCATGAAGCGGGGCCGCCCGCTTCCAGTAGCACGCCGGCGGGCATAAGGCAAGGAGGCTCTCGGAAAGTTCCGTCGAGCCCCGCCCCCGGCTTCGTCCATGATGAAGGCGAAAACGACCGGGGGAAAACTTTTTCTCCCCCTCATGACGGACCATCCGGCGTTCCGGCATGCCGGAAGCCGATCAGCCCTGCTGGGATTCGGAAGGCTCCACGTAGGTGGTTTCAAGATCGTCGAAGGCGGTGAATTCCGGCCGGTAGGCAAGCTCCACCGTGCCGGTCGGACCGTTTCTGTGCTTGCCTATGATGATTTCGGCAATGCCCGTCTTCGGCCGGTCGCCCTTTTTGTTGTAGGCATCCTCACGATGGATGAACATGATGAGGTCGGCATCCTGTTCAATGGCGCCCGATTCGCGCAGGTCGGACAGCACGGGACGCTTGTCGGTGCGCTCCTCGACTTTACGGTTGAGCTGGGAAAGCGCGATGACGGGGACCTTGAGTTCCTTGGCAAGAGCCTTCAGGTTGCGCGAGATGTCGGAAATTTCCAGTTCACGGGAATCGTTGCGCGCGGAGTGCATGAGCTGAAGATAGTCCACCATGACGAGGTCGAGTCCGTGCTCGGCCTTGAGGCGGCGGCATCGTGCCCTCAGGGCCAGCGGCGTAAGGCCCGCCGTGTCGTCGATGAAAATCTTGGCGCGGGAAAGCGCATCGGCCGAGGCGGAAAGCTTGGCCCAGTCGTCATCTTCCAGAAATCCGCGCCTCACACGCGAAAGCTCCACCCTTCCCCAGGCGCAGAGCATACGGTCCATGAGCGATTCCTTGCTCATTTCCAGAGAGAAAATGGCCACCGTGGCCCCGCCGGAAAGCGCAGCGCGCATGGCCACGTTGAGGGCGAAGGCCGTCTTGCCCATGGAGGGACGCGCGGCGAGAATGATGAGGTCGGTAGGCTGAAGGCCGGCCGTCATCTTGTCGAGCTGCATGTAGCCCGTAGGCACGCCGGTGGTCACGCTCTTGTTGTTGTAGCGGGCGAGCAGCTCGTCGAACACGGAACGCACAAGCTCGCTGCTGCTGGAAAACGTCTTGCTGTTGGCGCGCTCGGAAATGGAGAATATGGCGCGCTCCGACTCGTCGAGGAGCGTGGGCACGTCCTTGGAGGCGTCGTAGCAGTTGCTGATGATCTGGGCGGAAGTGTCGATGAGCGCGCGCTGCATGGCCTTGTCGCGCACGATCTTGGCCCAGTGCACGGCGTTGGCGCCGCTCACCACGGCGCGGGAAAGATCGCCGAGATAGGCCGCACCGCCCGCGGCTTCGAGCTGCGAATGGCTGACGAGCCAGTCGAACACCGTCACTTCGTCCACGGGGGCGTTCTGCTCGAAGAGCGCCATGAACGCGCCGAAGATGACGCGATGCGCGGGAATGTAGAAATCGGTGTCCCGTATCTGATCGATGATTTCCTGAAGGAGGTCGGGACGGAGAAAAACGCCGCTCAGCACGGCCTGTTCGGCTTCCTCGCTGTGCGGAGGAACGCGGCGCAGAAGATCGTCGCGCGCACGTTCGGAGACGTCGCCCTCCCCTCGGGAAGAACGACGAGAGCCGCCGCTCCGCGAAGGAGCGGCGGCTTCATTCATGACGGTATCCGGGCTGTCCATGACTCGTCAGGCTTCCGAAGAAGCTGATTAGGCATTTTCAGCAGGAGCTTCCGCTTCAGCGGCGGGAGCTTCCACGGGGGCTTCTTCTTCAGCGATGTGCTTTTCTTCAGACACAATCTTCACGATGAAGGAAGGAACCACGTCGGCATGCAGACGGGCGCGCACGTTGTGTTCGCCCAGAGTGCGGATGGAGCCGTCGAGAAGCAGACGATGGCGGTCCACTTCGATGCCCATGGCGGCGAGAGCGTCGCCGATCATGGCAGGAGTGACGGAACCATAAAGCTTGTCGTTTTCACCGACGCGCATGGAGATGGTCACCACCACGCCCTCGAGCTTGGAAGCGAGGTCGGCGGCAGCGGCGCGGAGGGCGTCCATGCGGGCCTGCAGCTTCTTGCGTTCGAGTTCAAACACGCGGATGTTGGCGGGAGTGGCCAGGCTGGCAAGCTGCTGAGGAAGCAGGTAGTTGCGGCCGTAGCCGGGCTTGACATTGACGATGTCGCCAAGGTGACCGAGCTTTTCAACGTCGGCACGAAGAATAACTTTCATTTTGTCTCCTATGCCGTTAGATGTTGGTCTTCTTCTTGAGTTCGCTGGAATGAGCGGACGTGTAGAACAGCAGGGCCATCTGGCGGGCGCGCTTGATCTCGGTGGTGAGGGCGCGCTGATGCTTGGCGCAGGTGCCGGTAATGCGGCGGGCGACGATCTTGCCGCGTTCGGTGATGAAGTCGCGGAGAATGTCGGGACGCTTGTAATCGAGAGCCAGTTCGGCGTCGGCGCAGAAGCGGCAGAACTTGCGGCGAGGAGCAAACTTCTTACGGAAAGCCATTACGCGACCTCCTCGGTGGCTTCGACGGAGTCGGCCAGCTTGACGGTCATGAACTTGAACACGCCGTCGGTGATGCGGATGATGCGTTCCAGTTCAGCCACGAGCTGAGAAGGAGCGGCATATTCGAGACGGACATAGAAGCCGCGCATCTGCTTGCGGACGGGATAGGCCAGGTCGCGCATGCCCCACTGATCCACGACGAGCATCTTGCCGCCTTCGCGGGTAATGACCTCGTCCATGGTCTTCAGGACGGTTTCGCGCTCTTCCACAGACAGCTCCGGAGAAAGGAGCAGCAGGGTTTCCATTTTGCGCATGTAGGATATCTCCTTACGGTCAGAGGTCCGCCGCTCCCGACTTCCTGTCGGAAAAACCATACGGCGAACAAGGTGAACTGTCGTATTTACTCGGGAGCCGCCTTTCTGTCAAGCCCTGAAGAGGCTGCGGCAAAAAGGCGGCTTTTCCCGGGTGGGCTCCCCAGGCAGCGCTTCGGGAGCGCGAAAGGGGTCAGAACGAAAGAATCTGATTGACGGTCACCGCCCCCACCACGGGAGCGAGCAGTCTGTCGGAAATGACCACGGAAGAGCCGTCCGCGGGCGTCACGGGCACGCTTACGCCCTCAAGGCTGAAGGCTTTCTGGGAACGTGCGATAAAATCCTTGAGATCTATGAGACTGGGGTTCAGTCCCTCGATGAGTTCGGGAGCCTTTTCCCGGTATTCCACCACGAGCTTTTCCTTGTCCGTGGAGTTCGCCCACTCATAGCGGGCCACCAGAGTCGGCCCCTCCCACATGGTCTTGCCTGCCCGGGCAAAGAGCGGGGTCCACGGATCCATGGACACGGGGCGCAGATAGACGTGCACGGTGGCATCGTTCGCGCCGACGCCGTTGCTTTCGTAAAAGACTCTCAGCGTCTGGAAATCCACGCCCACGGGACGCACTTCCCAGATCATGTCGGAGGAGCACTCCGCAAGCAGGCTGACGAGCTGGGAACCTTCCCTTTCCTGCAGCGAGAACCACGTCCGCACGGGAACGGTGTTCATGAAGCCGTTCTCATAGGGCACGTTGACCAGCGCATGGCCCGAAAGCACATTTTCATAGCCTTCCGCAGCCTTCACGCTCACCGCGGGAGATCTTGTGGAGACGAAATTTCCCGTGGAAGCGTCCACGCCCCTGTATATGGGGGAACCGGCGCATCCTCCGAGAAGCACTGCAAGGGAAAGAGCCGCACAGGCCAGAAGTCGTTTCATGAAGACACCTCTTTCTTTCAATGGGTTGTCCTTTTTTCCCGCATTCGCGGGAACCTTCACCATAAATCGTTCACCGGGAATTGGCAACGGCACGGCCTCTCCGCCTTCCGTCCGGCCGCGCCTTCAAAAAGCGGCTTGCGCTCTTCATCGCGCAATGGCACACTCGCCACCATGAACGTCACAGTTGCCATAAGCGGCGGAACCGACAGCCTCTTCGCCCTTCTCCGTCTTAAAGAGGAAGGGCATGTCGTCACGGCTCTGCACGCGCGCTTTCTGCCCGCCGGAGAAGGACACGACGCCGTACCGGCCATGGAATCCCTCTGCCTGAGTCTCGGCATTCCCCTTCATGTGGTCGACCTTTCCGAACCTTTCCGTCGCCGCGTCATGGAGCCCTTTGCCGCGGAGCACGTCAGGGCCCGCACGCCGAACCCCTGCGCCCTGTGCAACCGGGCCATGAAGTTCGGTCTGCTGTTCGACCATGCCATGACGCTGAGCGAGGCCTTCGCCACCGGTCATTACGCAGCCGTGCGAGAGCATCCCGTCTACGGTTCCGCGCTCAGGACCGGAAGCGACGGCACCAAGGACCAGAGCTACTTTCTTGCGCTGGCTCCCGTCTCCCGTCTTCGCCGCTGCCTCTTTCCCCTTGCGGAATGGAAAAAGTCCGACATACGGCAGTGGCTCTCCTCCCGCGGCCTCACGCCTCCCGTACCTGCCGAAAGTCAGGAAATCTGCTTCATTCCCGGCGACGATCACTACGCGTGGCTGAAGGAGAAGGCTTCTTCCGAAGGTCTGAAGCTGCCCGGCCCGGGCCCCGTGCTTCTCGCCGGAGAAAACCGGGTCATCGCGCAGCATCGTGGACTTTGGCAGTATACCGAGGGACAGCGCCGCGGTCTCGGCATTCCCTGGAAGGAGCCTCTTTACGTGCTGAAAAGACTGCGAGACTCCAACACGCTGGTGGTAGGACCGAAAAACCTTCTGCCCGTCTCTTCGTGTTCCGCCTCGTCGCTGAACCTCATGGTTCCGCCCTCTCTCTGGCCGGAAAGGCTCCTTGTGCGGGTGCGCTATCATCAGAAGCCGGAACCGGCGCGCGTCGAGGTCTCGGATGAGCGCATGACCATCGTCTTTTCCTCCCCACAGCAGCCCCCCGCCCCCGGACAGATCGCCGCCGTCTACGATGAGGACGGCTTCGTGCTTGCCGGCGGCATTCTCGACTGAGTCCTTTTCCGCGCAGGACGCGTTCAAGAGTGACGACGTCACTTGATTCCCGAAGCCTGTGCGGCTATGATGTTGCCCGGTCTGCCGCCGAAAGACGGCGGAGAGCCCATTTTCACGCAACATGGCGGCGGAGCGGAACTTTCGCCCCGCCTTTCCCATACAACGCCCAGTGAGGACATCACATGATCGGTATTTCCAAGCTTTACTGCGGACAGGTGGAACCGTCCGACGCGCTGCGTTACGGCCGCCAGTCCGGCAAGCTTCCTTCTCATCTGCTTCAGTTCTCCGCCGACAAGAAGCCGGTCGTCGTGTGGAACATGACGCGCCGCTGCAACCTCAAATGCGTGCACTGCTACGCCCAGGCCGAAACCGACAAGGGAGTCGACCCCATCTCCACCGAACAGGCCAAGGTCATGATCGACGATCTGGCGGCCTACGGCGCTCCCGTCATGCTCTTTTCCGGCGGCGAGCCCACCATCCGCAAGGACCTGCCCGAACTGGCGAGCTACGCCACGTCGAAGGGCATGCGCGCCGTCATCTCCACCAACGGCACCCTCATCGACCGCGCCATGGCCAAGACGCTCAAGGAAGTGGGCCTCTCCTACGTGGGCGTTTCCCTGGACGGCGGCGAAGACGTGCACGATCACTTCCGCGGCGTGAAGGGCGCCTTCCGCCGCGCCCTCGAAGGCCTCGACTACTGCCGCGAAGAAGGCATCAAGGTCGGCCTGCGCTTCACCATCAACAAGCGCAACGCCGTGGAAATCCCCAAGATCTTCGACATTCTGCGCGAACGCGACATTCCCCGCGTGTGCTTCTATCATCTGGTGTATTCCGGCCGAGGCACCGAGCTCATCAATGAGGACCTCAACCATCAGGAAACCCGCGCCGTGGTGGACCTCATCATGGACAAGACCCGCGAATGCTTCGACGCCGGCACGCCCAAGGAAGTGCTCACCGTGGACAATCACGCCGACGGCCCCTACGTGTGGATGCGCCTTCTCAAGGAAGACCCCAAGCGCGCCGAGGAAGTGTTCCAGCTTCTGCAGTTCAACGAAGGCAACAGCTCCGGCCGCGGCATAGGCTGCATTTCCTGGAACGGCGACGTTTCCGCCGACCAGTTCTGGCGTCATCACGTGTTCGGCAACGTGCTCGAACGTCCCTTCTCCGAAATCTGGGACGACCCGAACATCGAGCTGCTGCACAAGCTCAAGGACAAGAAGCCCTATGTGAAGGGCCGCTGCGCCAAGTGCCGCTTCCTCAACATCTGCGGCGGCAACTTCCGCTCCCGCGCCGAAGCCTACTACGGCGACGAATGGGCCGAAGACCCGGCCTGCTACCTCACCGACGAGGAAATCGGCATCAAGTAACCGCACCATGGAAAACGGGGAGGCTCTCAGAGCCTCCCCATTTTTTTCTCACAGCCTTTTTCTCCCGGGCCATGCCCCGCGGCCCCGCTCCGAGAGCGAAGAGCGTTTACGTCTTTCAAGAGCCTTTCCATGATCATTTCCCTTCTTCTCGGCAAGCAGATAGCGGCCATGCTGCTCATGGTGCTCATGGGCTACGCCGTGGTGCGTCTGCGCCTGCTCAGGGCCGAGGACAGCGCCCCGCTTTCCGCCGTGGCCCTGTACATCGTCGGCCCCTGCATGATGCTCGACGCCTTTCAGGTGGACTTTTCCGGGGAAAAGCTGCACGGCCTTCTTCTTTCCCTCGTGGCGGCCGCAGTTTCCCAGTCTCTGGCCATAGCCTTCAACGTCCTCGTGCGCCGTCCGCTCCGACTCGATCCCGTGGAGCAGGCTTCCGCCATCTACTCCAACGGCGGCAACCTCATCATTCCCATCGTCACCTATGTGTTCGGCCCGGAATGGGTACTCTACACAAGCGGCTTTCTCATCGGTCAGACGGCCCTGTTCTGGACGCACTGCTACACGCTTCTCAAGAAGAACGGACAGGTGCATCTGCGCAACATCCTTCTGAACGTCAACATACTGGCCATGGCGGCAGGCGCCCTGCTCTTCGTCTCCGGCCTGCATTTTCCCGAAGTCCCGCGTCTTGCCGTGCATGCCGTGGGAAGCATGATAGGCCCCCTGTGCATGATAGTCACGGGAATGCTCATAGGCTCCGTGAACTTCAAACGCGTTCTTGCCTACAGAAAGCTCCCGCTCATCGTGGCTCTGCGCCTTCTCGTTCTGCCCCTTCTCACGCTTCTCGTCTTCCGCGCAAGTCCCCTCGCCTCCTGGACGAAGGACGGAGGCACCATTCTGCTCATCAGCTTTCTTGCGGCCGCCGCGCCCTGTGCCTCCACCGTCACGCAGATGTCCCATCTCTACGGACACAACGGCGAATACGCGAGCCTCATCAACGTCATCTCCACCCTTCTTTGCGTCATCACCATGCCCGTCATGGTCTTTCTCTTCCAGCTCTGATCCGTCCCGGACCTTCCGCAGCGTCCCCGGGCAAGCCTGCCGGAAGCTCGCCCCGGCGATGCCTCGAATGCTCCGGGAAGACAAAAGTTCTATCAGTCGAAGTGTGACGCCGACCCTTTTCAAAGCCGGGGGGCGGTGTTATCTTCCTTCACGTTTTCATTGACCGTTGACGCGCCCTTACGGCGCAAAGGATACCGACATGACCAATCTTTCCTTCCACCGCGGCCGCCGCCTGCGCCGCACTCCCGCCATTCGCGACATGATCCGCGAAACGTCTCTCTCCGCCGCCGACCTCATCATGCCCTACTTCGTGGTCGACACTCCCGACGCCTCCTTCCGTCAGCCCATCGCCTCCATGCCCGGCCAGTATCAGCTTTCCCTTGCCGAACTGGAAAAGGAAATCGGCGAGGCCGTGAAGCTCGGCCTGCGCGCCGTGCTGCTGTTCGGCATTCCCGCCGCAAAGGATCCCGTGGGCTCCGGTGCCTACGCCAGAGACGGCATCGTTCAGCGCGCCACGCGCATGATCAAGAAGAACTGGCCCGACCTTGTGGTCGTCACCGATCTTTGCCTGTGCGAATACACCTCCCACGGTCACTGCGGCATCATTGCCGACGGCGACAAGACCGGTCACGTGCTCAACGATCAGACCCTCGATCTGCTCGCGAAGACCGCGGTTTCCCAGGCCGAAGCCGGAGCCGACATCATTGCGCCTTCCGACATGATGGACGGCCGCGTGCTTGCCCTGCGCACCGCGCTGGACAAGGCCGGCTTTGAAGAAACTCCCATCATGTCCTACGCCGTGAAGTACGCCTCCGCCTACTACGGCCCCTTCCGCGACGCCGCGGAATCCGCGCCCCACTTCGGCGACCGCCGCACCTATCAGATGGATCCCGGCAACGTGCAGGAAGCCCTGCGTGAAATGCAGGCCGACATCGACGAAGGCGCGGACATCTTCATCGTCAAGCCCGCCGGCCCCTATCAGGACGTCATCCGCCTCATGCACGACACCTTCGACGTTCCGCTCGTGTCCTATCAGGTGAGCGGCGAGTATTCCCTCATCTGCGCCGCCGCCCAGAACGGCTGGATCGACCGCAAGGCCGTCATCATGGAATCGCTCCTCGGCCTCAAGCGTTCCGGCTCCAAGATGATCATTACCTACTTCACCGTGGAAGCCCTCCGCGAAGGATGGATTCGCTGATGAACGGCCACAACTCCGCCCCCTCCTCCCTCGGCGCCTGCCATCCCGGCGGACACCCCATGGGACGCCCTGCCGACGGAGCTCCCGGCGGCCATCCCGCCACGGCCAGGCCCCGCTTTCTGCCCGACGGCTCTCCCAAGTGCCGTCTCATCGCCTGGGAAGTGACCCGCTCCTGCAACCTCGCGTGCAAGCACTGCCGCGCCGAAGCCCATCCCGAACCCTATCCGGGAGAGCTTTCCACCGAGGAAGCCAAGGCGCTCATCGACACCTTCCCCGAAGTGGGTGAACCCATCATCATCTTCACCGGCGGCGATCCCATGATGCGCGCCGACGTGTATGAACTCGCCGCCTACGCCCGCGACAAGGGTCTTCGCTGCGTCATGTCGCCCAACGGCACGCTCATCACGCCCGAGAGCGCCCGCAAGATCAGAGAAGCCGGATTCCAGCGCTGCTCCATCTCCATAGACGGGGCCGATGCGGCCAGCCACGATGCCTTCCGCGGCGTGCCCGGCGCCTTCGACGCCTCCATGCGCGGCATCGAATATCTGAAGGCCGAAGGCGTCGAGTTCCAGATCAACACCACGGTGACCAAGAGCAACCTGCACTCGTTCAAGGACATCTTCCATCTGTGCGAGAAAATCGGCGCCGTGGCCTGGCACATCTTCCTTCTCGTGCCCATGGGCCGCGCCGCCGAAATCCAGGAAGAAGTCATCTCCGCCGAAGAGTATGAAGAAGTGCTGCACTGGTTCTACGACTTCCGCAAGACGACCTCCATGCATCTCAAGGCCACCTGCGCGCCGCACTACTACCGCATCATGCGGCAGAAGGCCCGCGAGGAAGGCGTGAGCGTGAACATGGAAAACTTCGGCATGGACGCCATGACCCGCGGCTGTCTCGGCGGCACGGGCTTCTGCTTCATCAGCCATACCGGCCAGCTCCAGCCCTGCGGATACCTCACCCTGGACTGCGGCAACGTAAGGAACACGCCCTTCCCCGAACTGTGGAAAAAGACGCCGTGGTTCCTCAAGTTCCGCGATCAGAGCGCCTACAAGGGCAAGTGCGGCGTATGCGAATACCACAAGGTATGCGGCGGCTGCCGCGCCCGCGCCTACAGCATGACCGACGATCCCATGGCGCAGGAACCTCTGTGCCTGTACCAGCCCAAGGCTGCAAAATAACAGGAAACGTCTGTTTTCCCCCTTCCGGCCCGCCTCGTCCGAACCACGGGGCGGGCCCGCATTTCTTTCCGGGCGCGGTCATTTCCGCCCCCAAGGAGAACGGCCATGGCTCAGAACGAAGCTCTGGACACCATCGACAGAAAACTGCTGGACATCATCCAGACGGCCTTTCCGCTGGTTCCCCGCCCCTACGAGGCCCTCGGCAGTCAGCTCGGCATTTCCGAGGAGGAAGCTCTTGCAAGAGTGAAGGCCATGAAGGAAAAGAAGATCATCCGCCGACTCGGCGCAAACTTCCAGTCCGCCAAGCTCGGCTTCCGCTCCACGCTCTGCGGCGCGCACGTGCCGGAAGAAAAGCTCGATGCCTTCATTGCCGACGTGAACGCCCTGCCCGGCGTCACCCACAACTACCTGCGCAATCACGACTTCAACGTGTGGTTCACCCTCATCGGCCCCTCGTGGGACAGCGTCTGCGACACCATCAAAGGCATAGAGGAACGCACCGGCATTTCCATCATGAACCTGCCCGCGGAAAAGTTGTTCAAGATACGCGTGGACTTTCAGATGGAGGAATAACGAAAGACGGGAAAAGGGGAAAAGATTTCCCCTTTCCCCTCGCCCCTTCCCTTCAAAGCATCTTATCGGACATGCGGGCCGGAACGCTCAGAGGACACCTCGTCCCGGGCTTCCGGCCCAAACGGGTTAACACGGGAACCGCCCCCGGCAGCATATAAAATGCGTCGAACCATGGGCATCCGGCAGGCCGTCCATGCCGTTTTCCGCGGCCCGTTCCGCATTTGACACATTTTCGTCTCTCCTGTACGCTTTATCATTCCGCGTACCTTGTCACAGGGGAGCCGACATGCTTGACTACAAACGCCTTCAGGACATGTTCGACCTGCTCGGCTGCGAAGAGCCGCTGGGCATCAGCTATGCAGACCACGCGCCGGAAGCATCTCTTACGCCTGCTCCGGGTACGGGACACGCCTGCATCATCAACTATCTCCGCATGGCACGCACAAAAAAAACCTGCGTGCACTTTTCCTCCGAGGTCATGACCTGCATGGGCGGCTGGACATACCTCGGCTATAAGCTCCCCGTGCCGGAGCGCATTGTTCACTTCGTCACCACGGGCTGGGAAGGCCGTGAGGGAGAACGCTATCTCCCCTCGCCCGATTCCATGCGCCGCTTCTTCCGGGACATCGACATTCAGCCTGCACCCGCGCCCTTCTGCACGGCGAAACCGCTTGCCATGCTTGAAGGAGAAGGCGAGCCGCTTCTTGCCGTCTTCCACTGCCGCGCCGAAGTTCTCACCGGTCTCGCCATGCTCGCCGGATTCGCCCTGGACGACCACGATGCCGTGGCCATGCCCTTCGGTTCAGGCTGCGCCAGCATTTTTGCCTGGCCGCTCAGCTATCGCCGCAAAGGACAGAAAAAAGCCGTCATGGGAGGAGCCGATCCTTCATGCCGTCCGTTCATGGGCGTGGACGAGCTTTCCTTCACGGTCACGTCCGACATTCTGCTTGCCATGCAGGAAGCCTTTCCGCGCTCCTTCCTTACGGGAAAAACCTGGTCCGGCGTAAGAAAAAAGATTGACAGAAGCCGCAAAGTCTGGGATGAGGCCGCGTCGGGATGAGGCGTCTTCTCTGTCTGACAGGATGTCTTTTCCCCTTACTCCGCCCCGGAGGGACGCGTGAGGAACCTCCTCCCCCCTCAAAGCGGACAACTCCCCGGAAAAACTCGATGTTCTTTCCTGTTTGCGCCAAGGGGGGGGCAGAAGGACAGGCCTTCGGAAAAATTTTTGGAAGGCATGATTTAGTGCTTTCTTTCCCCGGGGCTATCAAGTATAAGGGACAAGAGCGCAATGCGTCATCGGGGTGCCTTTCCGCTGAAGACAGGGGCAGGAAGGTACGTTTATTATTTAAATTTCCCATCAATTTTCCATAGAAGGGCTCATTCATGAAAACCAAATTCATTTTTGTTACCGGCGGTGTGCTTTCCTCTCTCGGAAAAGGACTGGCCTCGGCTTCGCTTGGCGCTCTGCTGAAGGCCCGCGGCCTTTCCGTGACCATCCAGAAGCTCGACCCCTACATCAACGTCGACCCCGGCACCATGAACCCCTTCCAGCACGGCGAAGTCTACGTGACCGACGACGGCGCGGAAACCGACCTCGATCTCGGCCACTATGAACGCTACCTCGACGTTTCCCTGTCCCAGCGCAACAACACCACCTCGGGACGCATCTACTACAACGTCATCAACAAGGAACGCCGCGGCGACTACCTCGGCGGCACCGTCCAGGTGATTCCCCACATCACCGATGAAATCAAGCGCACCATCCTGAGCCTCACCGAAGGCGACAACGCTCCCGACGTGGCCATCATCGAAATCGGCGGCACGGTGGGCGACATCGAAGGTCTGCCCTTCCTCGAAGCCATCCGCCAGCTGCGTTCCGACATCGGCCGCAACAACTGCCTGAACATCCACCTCACCCTCGTGCCCTACCTGCATGCCGCAGGCGAATACAAGACCAAGCCCACGCAGCACAGCGTGAAGGAACTGCTCTCCATCGGCATTCAGCCCGACATCATTCTCTGCCGCTGCGAACAGACCATTCCTTCCGAACTCAAGAAGAAGATCGCCCTGTTCTGCAACGTGGACGAGGATGCCGTCTTCACTTCCGTGGACGTGAAGAACGTGTACGGCGTGCCGCTCAAGTTCTATGAGGAAGGCTTCGATCAGAAAGTGGCCATCATGATGCGCCTGCCTGCTCGCAACGCCGACCTCTCCGGCTGGATCAAGCTCATGAACGACTTTGACGAAGCCGCCAAGAACAAGGTGACCATCGCCATCGTGGGCAAGTACGTCGATCTCAAGGAAGCCTACAAGAGTCTGCACGAAGCCCTCGTGCACGCCGGCGTGGCCAATCATGTGTCCGTCAATCTCAAGTACGTCAACTCCGAGGAAGTCACCGCCGACAATGCCGCTGAAACCTTCAAGGGCTGCGACGGCATTCTCGTGCCCGGCGGCTTCGGCTACCGCGGCGTGGAAGGAAAGATCGAAGCCATCCGTTACGCCCGCGAGCACAAGGTTCCCTTCTTCGGCATCTGCCTCGGCATGCAGTGCGCCGTCATCGAGTTCGCCCGCCACGTGGCCGGTCTTTCCAAGGCCAATTCCGAAGAGTTCGATCCGCTCACCGACGAAAAGGTCATCTACCTCATGACCGAGTGGTACGACTTCCGCAAGAACGCCATGGAAGTGCGCGACGAAGACAGCAACAAGGGCGGAACCCTGCGTCTCGGCGCCTACCCCTGCACCCTGCTTCCCGGCACCAAGGCCGCCGAAGCCTACAAGCAGGAGAACATTTCCGAACGTCATCGCCATCGCTACGAGTTCAACAACGCCTTCCGCGAAACCCTCAGCCAGCACGGCATGGTGTTCAGCGGAACCTCTCCCGACGGCACGCTCGTGGAAATCGTGGAGCTTCCCGACCATCCCTGGTTCGTGGGCTGCCAGTTCCATCCCGAATTCAAGTCCCGTCCCATGCATGCCCATCCGCTCTTCAAGGACTTCATCGCCGCTGCCATACCTCTCAAAATGCTATGACTCTAGTCTGTTCAAAAGTCATAGAACTTACTTCTTGT